>NZ_NHRP01000008.1:0-122157 GCF_002165385.1 Acinetobacter sp. WCHA39 | reverse complement strand
TTGAATGATTTCTTCTTGGTCTACGTGCCATAAAATACTCCATATATTGATGTTTATAACATCATTTGAGGAGCAGAATATCACTTATAGGAGTTGTTCAAATTTACGGATCCATCTCTCTACTCGACGGCGCGAACTTTAACCTAGAACGTGGCGAACGAGTCTGTTTAATTGGTCGTAATGGCGAAGGCAAGTCTACTTTATTAAAACTGATTGAGGGAAGTTTATTACCTGATACAGGTGAAGTTTCGATTCAAAATGGTTTAACTGTTTCAATGTTAGCCCAAGACGTGCCGATGGATTCAGGCAAAGTGGCCGATATTGTTGCTGATGGCGCAGGAGAAGCTGCAACCGTACTCAAAGCCTATCATGAAGCCAGTGATGCCTGTGTATTAGGCGATATGGAAGCCTGCGACCATATGGGCATGTTACAACACAAGCTCGATCAGCTCGATGGTTGGGCACTTGAAAACAAAGTAAATACCATTTTAGGTAAAATGGGGCTAGATCCAAATGCAGATTTAGCAGATCTATCAGGTGGACGTAAGCGTCGTGTGCTCTTGGCACGTGCCCTACTTACCCAACCTGATGTGTTATTACTGGACGAACCGACAAACCATCTGGATGTTGAAAGTATTGAATGGTTAGAAAAGTTCTTACTTGATCAAAATAATCTAACTCTTTTATTTATTTCACATGACCGTTCTTTCGTAGATAGCATTGCAACACGTATTGTTGAACTCGATCGTGGTGTTTTACGTGGTTATGAAGGCAATTATTCACGCTATTTAGAGCTCAAAGCTCAGCAAATGGAAGCTGAAGAAAAACAAAATGCTTTATTTGATAAAAAATTAGCAGAAGAAGAAGCTTGGATTCGTCAAGGGATTAAAGCACGCCGTACCCGTAACGAAGGCCGTGTCCGTGCCTTAAAAGACTTACGTGAACAATCTAAAGCGCGTCGTTCACAGCAAGGCAAGGTCAGTATGGCGACACAAGAAGCTCATCGTTCAGGCAAATTAGTGTTTGAGATTGAAAACCTAAGCGTCAGTTATGGTGAGCAACCGTTAATCAAAGACTTCTCAGCGATCGTATTACGTGGTGATCGTATCGGTTTAGTCGGTGATAATGGTGTCGGAAAAACCACACTCATCAAAGCGATTCTAGGTGAAATTGAACATAGCGGTGCGGTGAAAACAGGTACTCAACTGGAAGTGGCTTATTTCGATCAACTTCGTAATGCACTCGACCTCGAAAAAACCGTTATGGCGAACGTATCGGAAGGCTCAGACTTTGTCGATGTGAATGGTAACCGTCGTCATATCTATAGTTATTTACAGGACTTTTTATTCTCACCTGAACGCGCACGCACACCTGTGAAAGCCCTTTCTGGTGGTGAGAGAAACCGTATCCTATTAGCAAAGCTATTACTCAAACCATCGAACTTGATCGTGATGGATGAGCCAACCAATGACTTGGATATGGTAACACTTGAGTTGCTTGAAGAAATGCTGTCTGACTACAAAGGCACTTTGTTACTGATCTCGCATGACCGTGCTTTCATGGACAATGTCGTCACTTCGACTTGGGTATTCGATGGTAAGGGCAATATTGATGAATACATTGGTGGCTATCAAGATTACTTGGAACAACGCCCTGACCAAAAAGTGGTTGATCAGAAAAGTGATGTGAAAAAAGCGCAAGCCAAAGCCGAAGCAGCGGCTGTCGTAGCATCAGTACCAAAGAAGGTCAAGCTGAGTTACAAAGATCAGCGTGAGTTAGAACAACTCCCTGCTGAGATGGAAAAGCTAGAAAAAGAACAAGCCGAACTTTCAGCAAAACTTGCAGATGGTTCTTGGTTTGTCTCTGACGCTAATGCTGCAACTTTAGCGAGTCAACGTTTAGCAGAAATTGAAGAATCTTTGCTTGAGAAATTGGAACGTTGGGACATCTTAGAAAATATGTCGAAAGGCAATTAATCAGATGATGAGCATCTATCATTATATGGATAGATGCTCTATTAAAACCCAATGAATGCTTAGATTTCAAAATCATCTTTTAATGACTGATAAATATTAAAATTTTCATCATCAAAACAAACAAAAATTACTTCTTGGACTGACTGACTTTGTTTTAACTCGTCATTAATCACTTTAAACGCGATTTGAGCAGCAAGTTGTTTAGGAAATCGATAAATTCCTGTTGAAATATTTGGAAAGGCAATTGTTTTTAAACCCAGATGATCAGCGAGTTTAAAACTATTACGATAAGCATTTTCTAATAAAATTGGTTCGTTTTTCTCACCATTGAACCATGTTGGTCCAACAGTATGAATCACATATTTTGCTGGTAGATTTCCTGCGGTGGTTATCACCGCTTCACCTACTGCACAACCACCTTGTTTGGCACGGATTTTTTGACACTCTGCCAAAATCGCGGCACCTCCACGACGATGAATTGCACCATCCACCCCACCTCCACCTAAAAGTGAGGTATTTGCTGCATTGATGATAGCATCCACTACAATCTGGGTAATGTCTCCCTTAAGTATGCTTATCTGTTTCAACATGGTCTCCTGATCAAAATAATTATTTATCTATACACAAAAAGGCTGTGCTTTATCTTTTAGATTTAAAGTCGTAAAACCGACTTCATGTTACACTGCTTCAAAATTCAATATCATTCATATTTCTAGTTTATGAGCCAACAATCGTCTTATATTCCTGGTGAGTTTCAATGGGAATTTTTACTCCCTAAGTATTGGAAAATCTGGATCGCCATCACTTTTCTCATGCTCTTAGCAATCTTACCTTGGGCAATTCAATGGCGCTTGGCACATGGTTTAGCCTCATTATGCTGGCACTTGCTCAAATCACGTCGAAAAACCACAATCAGAAATCTGGAAGTTTGCTTTCCTGAATGGTCTCCTGTTGAGGTTGAAGCACAAGCAAAACAAGTGTTTGTCGACATGATGTTGGGTGTATTTGAAACATTGAATGCTTGGTATTGTCCAAATTGGTTTAAAGGACGCCATAGTATTGAAGGGCTAGAGCACATCAACTCAGCCAAAGCTCAAGGCAAAGGTATCTTATTGCTAGGTACACACAGTACTTTATTGGATGCCGGTGGTTATATTTGTGCTCAATATTTTGAGCCTGATGTGGTCTATCGTCCTCAGAATAATCCGATGTTGGATATGCTGATTTATCGTTGTCGCGCAACCATTTATCAACAGCAAATTGATCATGATGATATGCGAGGCTTAGTTCGTCGCTTAAAAGATGGCGGTGCGATTTGGTATAGTCCAGACCAAGATTTTGGCTTAAAACAAGGTGTCATGGCGCCTTTTTTTGGTGTTCCTGCTGCCACTGTTACTGCACATCGTCGTCTATTAAAAATCTCCAAATCTGTTGCAATCCCGCTTTATTTTTATCGTTATGGTGATGTTCGTAATCCACAATACAAAGTTTTGATTGAGCCTATTGTTGAAAATATGCCGAGTGAAAATGAACTCGATGATGCAATTCGGGTGAATAGAATTATTGAGGCTCAATTGCGCATTGCACCAACTCAATGGATGTGGTTTCACCGTAGATTCAAAACCCGAGCAGAAGGTTACGAAAAAATTTATTAATATTTAGAGAAAATTAAAGCCCGAGTTTCGCATCCTGCAAAACTCGGGCAAATGAGGTTGTGCTTTCACATCTTTGTTATTATCTTGCTTCCATCGCATGCATCATATCCATAATGCTTTTTCCATCTCAGCATTGTTATCCTTAAACGGAAATCCATTCCTGCGTCCATGTGCTGATGTATTTAGAATAAATCTTTTGATCAAACTCGACTATTCGCCGTAGACTTAAATCAATGTACGATATTGCTTACATCACGATATTTGCCATTTCATTCTATTGAGTCACTTATAAGGCTGAGCCAATTCATCAACAACTTGCTTGTGCTCTTGTTCTGCTTTTTCTATACCATCCCGAATCGCTTCTTGAGCCTCTTGTTCATCTTCAGCGCTTTGTTCTAGTTCTTCCTGCTGTTGCTCAAAAATACGACCCGTCTGTAAAACGACATAAATTGGAAAATGATCAGAACCTATATGAGATAAGCGTTTCATTTCCACTAAGCCAAAGTCAGTACTATGAAAGATATGGTCTAAAGACCAACGTAAAAGTCGATAATCTGCGTGAAAAGTATTCATGAAATAGCGACCTATCCGTGGATCTAGCAAACCACTGATTCGTTGAAATAATCGCGTGGTGCGTGACCATGCCACATCATTAAGATCCCCCATGACAATACAACTTTCATCCAAATCTTTTATTCGATCGCCAATAATTAAAAGCTCGGCATCTCTTAAAGTTGAATCTTTAGCTTCAGTTGGGCTTGGTGGTTTAGGGTGTAAACAATATAACTGAACTTGGATACCTGAACGTAATGTTACCGAAGCGTGTATAGATGGAATTTCATCACTTAAGATAAATTTCACTTCTGTATCGTGCAATGGCAAGCGGCTATATAGATGCATACCATATAAGTTATCTAAAGGTACGGGCACGCGATAAGGATAATCTTGTTCAATGTGAACTAACGCATTTTGCCAACTTGAATCTGACTCTAATGTCAGCACAACATCAGGTTTTAGTGTGTCTATATGCTCAAGTAATAAATGATATTTATCATTTGGCGTCAATACATTGGCAACCAGCAATGAGATTTGCTGGTTTTCATTGATTTGCTCAGGCTTAACTTTTTGAACTTGTTTTTTCCAAATCGGGGTATATGGAAGAACCATTTTCAACTGATAAGCGATTGCTGCGACCAGTCCAACAAACAGCAACTCGGTAGTCAAGGTCCATTTGGGAATGGCAAATAACATTGCAAAAAAGGAGAAGAGACCGAGTGCCAGAATCTGTAAGCGCGGAAAGTCTGCACCTCTAAACCACCACTCATCTCTGGGGATTAATGACCAAAACGAAAGCCATATAACCAATACTGCACAAATCTGAATCCATATCATGTTCATTTTTCTCGTGGGGATGTCTTAGATTCTCAATAAAGTTATGGCTTTATCAATTTTCTATCTAATACAAACAAGTTATTTCACTCAATTAAATTATCGTTTTATTTACGTAAAGCTTGCAGTTGTGGTCGCTTTTGATACACTCAAACCCCTTAAAAGTTTTTTGAAATACCGAGGCACAATGACATGAAAGTAGGTCTGGTCGGTTGGCGTGGGATGGTGGGTTCTGTCCTTATGCAACGTATGGTTGAAGAGAATGATTTTGCTCATATTGAGCCATTCTATTTTTCTACCAGTAATGCAGGTGGCGAAGCGCCTTCATTTGGTGGTAAGACTGCACCAGCACTTATGGATGCGTCAGACATTAACAGTCTGAAGCAAATGGATGTCATTTTAACCTGTCAAGGTGGTGATTATACATCTGAAATTTTCCCTAAGCTAAAAGCTGAAGGTTGGGATGGTTACTGGATTGATGCAGCATCTACACTACGTATGGCAGATGATGCGATCATCGTACTTGATCCAGTCAATTTAAACGTGATTAAAGATGGTTTAGTCAACGGCACTAAAACTTTCGTTGGCGGTAACTGTACAGTTTCTTTAATGTTGATGGGTTTAGGCTCTCTGTTCCAAAATAATTTAGTGGAATGGGCAACTTCGATGACTTATCAAGCAGCTTCTGGTGCGGGCGCGCAAAACATGCGTGAATTGATCACTGGAATGGGCTATTTATATAACAATACTAAAACGTTATTGGATGATCCAAAATCTGCAATTCTTGATATTGACCGTCAAATTGCCGAGTTGCAACGTGGCGAAGGTTTTCCAAAGTCTAACTTTGGTGTGCCATTAGCAGGTTCATTGATCCCATATATCGATAAACAGCTTGAAAGTGGTCAGTCAAAAGAGGAATGGAAAGGTCAAGTTGAAACCAACAAGATCTTAGGCAATCAACAGATTGTTCCTATTGATGGTCATTGTGTTCGTATTGGTGCAATGCGTTGTCACTCTCAAGCCATTACTTTGAAGTTGAAAAAAGATGTTGCGCTTGATGAAATCGAAGATATGATTCGTCAATCAAGCCAATGGGCGAAAGTGGTTCCAAATACCCGTGAAGCCTCTATGACTGACCTTACTCCTGTTGCTGTGACGGGTACTTTAACAGTTCCAGTTGGTCGTTTACGTAAGCTCAATATGGGTAAAGAATATTTAGGTGCATTTACAGTAGGCGATCAGCTACTTTGGGGTGCTGCTGAACCTTTACGTCGTATGCTTCGTATTTTGGTTGAATACAAGAACGCTTAAGCAAAAACATTTAAAAAACAAAAGCCGATCACATTTGATCGGCTTTTGTTTTTTATCAAACATGAATATTTTACAATTCATTTACATCACGGTAATGTATACTTTTGAATTGACTAAAACATCACTTTTTCATGGATCGAGATGACTGTTTATAACAAATTAAAAGTTGCCATTTTAGCCATCATTTCTTCGCAACACCTTTATGCGATTACACTCGATCCATTGCAAATCCAATCTGCACCTGGTGAATTACTCTATGCAGAAATGAGTTTTCATCAAGCTGATCCTACCGCAAAATTAGATGTAGGCTTAGCAACACCTGAAGATCTTTTAATGATGGGTGCTGCTCATCAGCCTCCGAGTGGCCTAAATTTTTATACACGTCGCAATTCACAAGGTGAAGGGGTGATTGTGATCACTTCTACACGTCCAATGATAGACAGTGAACTTAATATTATTCTTAAAATACAAGAAAGTGGTGCATCACATTTAAAGCATATTAAGCAACCTATAGGACAAAGTTCGAGAGCGATATACGCTAAAGCAGCTGCGAATGAAAAAACACTTTCACCTAAATATATTGTCAGTGAAAAAGATATTGCGCTCAATTTACCCGAAAGCACTCGCTTCAGTTCACCGATTGCAACAAATGTAAAAGAGCTTAATTTAAAGCAAGAAAATTTATTAAATGTCTCCTCAGCTTTACCACCCATATTAAATAGCTCACAATCAAAGCAAAGCTCTCCAGTAGCAATATCTGTTGTTACAACGCCGATACCAAGCCAAAATCAGGACACTGCAACTGCAAAAATTAGCCCTAAAATCGAAACAAATAATATAAATACGACTGCACCAGTAAAAGTTGAATCAAATCCAACGCCTACCATGACTAAACAGCCTATTGTTCAAGTCGCAGCTCAGCCAGTTCAAACTGCGAGTCAACCACCAACACCAATCGAAAAAAAATCAAAACCACTCGATACAAAGCCAGCCGAACCACAAGAGAAATTTAAAAAACAACAACCTACACAAACTGCACAACAAGCTAAAAAGAAAGCACCTGCCACAAATAGCAATTCCATGACTGCATCTAATAACTCAGCTCAACAGCATGTCGTGCAGCGTAATGAATCTTTGTGGAGTATTGCGCAACAAATCGCATCACAAATACAACAGCCTGTTGCTAAAGTTATGAATCAGATCAAAGCACAGAATGAGCATGCTTTTATTGGTGGCAATGCAAATCGTTTAAGACAAGGGTCTCGTTTAAATTTCAATCTAAATACAACACCATCTCGTCAGAATACAGCTATAAATCAAATAGCAGCACAGACAACACATCCTCGATCAGGTCAAGCCAAATATCGCCTGCAGCAAGCTGAAATGTCACTGGTCGCTGAAAGTAACCAAGATTCAAGCAATGGAAGTGCGAAAAAAGACACATTACAGCAAAAAACCAGTGCAGATTTATCATTAAAAGTTATGACAGCACGAGAAAAAACCGTTACATTACAAAGAAACGTAACACAGTTAGAATTGGCATTACGCAACAAGGAACAACGTATTCAGCTATTAAATGCTCGGCTTGCAGAGTTACAAGATCAGTTGAAAGTGCAGCAGGAAACTAAAAAGCCAACACGCTAGGTTACGAGAAGATTCTCATAAATTTGCAACAAAGCGGCTCTATCTTTAAGGGGTATAGATCATGTCAACTATAATAATTGTACTGCTAATCGTTGCATTAGTTGTTGCAATCGTTTTAAAAAAACGCAGTGACAATCAAACTACTGCAACATCTAAAAAAGGTGCTACAGCAAAATCAGCGAAGAAAGCAGCTACAACTAAAACTTCACGTACGACATTAGCACGTGAAGAACAGGAATCTGTTCCAGCCGCCGCAACCGCGATTCCAGAGTCTTTACGCCAGAAAATTGAACAGCAAATTCAAAGTGGCAATTATCAAAGCGCAGAAGCACAAATCAATCAGATTTTAAAACAAGATAACTCCCAACATGAGTTATATTTATTTCTCCTTGATATTCACTTAGCTCAAAAAGATGATTTTGCAATTGATCAATTGATCAAACATATTCATGCTTTGAAACTTGATGATATTGCTCAAGCTGCTGAAGCAAAACAACGTGAATATGAAAAAAATAAACAACCTGATGCAATTGAGTTCAGTTCAAGCTCAAGCCATTTTCAGCAAACCAGCACATCAGATAGTTTAGCAAAAGAGCAAAACAATGCAGATTTTGACGCATTAGCGGCATCAAAAACGTCACAATCATTTGATGACTTACAATCTGGATATGTTGCACCAGCAGAAGAAGCTAAACCAGTTGAACCAGTCCCAGAAGTTCAGCCATTAGATTTTAATTTTTCCTTTGAGAAAAAGGAAACAACTGAAGCTGCGCCAACAATCGAGCAACAAGAGAATAAAGAGCCTGCTCCTTTAGAATTCTCATTCAATTTAGACGCTGCACCTGCAACTTCTCCTGTAGTTGAAGAAGCAAAGCCTGAATTAGATTTCAATTTTTCAAACTTAGAAGTTACAGAACAAAAAACTGAAGCAGCGCCAACGTTAGATTTTAGTTTTGAACCGACAGAAAACAAGCAAGTTGAAGTTACAGAAACAGTTACAGAATCAGTTGTTGAACTTGAACCTGTTCAAACCTCGCTTCAAACTACATCTGTTGCAATCAATGACCCTCTTGTACAATCATTTCCTGATTTACAACAGCTTGATGAAGCACAGCTCAATTTAGAACTTGCTGAGCAATATATTGAATTGGGCGCTTATGATTCTGCACGTGAATTATTAAAAAATAGCCCGTCATTTAATGCAGAGCAACAACAACATTCACAAAGTTTACTGAATAAAATAGCTTCCTGAATTTGATCGGTCTAATATAAGCAGTCTCTCAGACTGCTTTTTTTATGATGAAAAAAATCGCTTTAATTTATATGGGTGGGACGTTTGGTTGCGTTGGCGAACCATTGATGCCGATGCCAGAACAGGATTTTCTACCTTTACTAGCTAAGATCATTCCACCTCATTTACAGGTCGAATGCTTCGCTGCGCCTAGTATCAAAGACAGTAGTGCCTGCACCGCAACGGATTGGCTAAAGTTGGTACAACAAATCCAGCAATTGCAACTCAATGGTTTTCAACATTTTGTCATTATTCATGGGACAGATACTTTAAGTTACGCTGCAGCAACACTTGCTCGTTTCTTGGGACATTCTTGTCATGCCATCATTACAGGTAGCCAATACCCATTATTGAATATTGAAGGCAATGATACCCGTGAATTTACAGATGCCACAGGCAACCTATATTTAGCATTAGAGCAAGTCCTCACTTTGCCAACTGGTGTTTATCTGGCATTCCATGAACAAGTTTTTCACGCACAAACGACCTTAAAAGCACATACCACTGAGTTGGATGCTTTCGTCGGTCTTAAAGCAGATCAAAGTTGTCAAACCACAGCAGATTTTCTTGTTGTTCAAAATGAATATATTCAGCAAGCAACTGAACTCAGCATCTTAAATTTGATGTTGCAGCCGATTGCAAAAGAACAACTCATTCTACAGTTAAAAAATATTCTGCTTAACCCACCAAATTTCTTGATTCTACAAGGATTTGGCACAGGCAATATTGCAGTAAATGACGAAATTCTGATGCTGTTTGAGCAACTGTATCAAAAAAAATGTCTGCCTATTATCAGCACCCAAGTGACCTTTGGGCAACTAGATCAACGCTATGCCGTCAGTTCATGGATTCAATCTGCCAAAGTTTTAATCAATGATTGCCATAGCCATGCTGATTTATATGCAAAAGTCTTGCAAATCTATTTAAAATATCCGAGCCACGAACAATGGTTCGCGAATTGGCATCAGCATTAATATTTGAGGTTAAAACATGCAACGTTATGCAATCGGTATTGAATTTTGTGGCACGCAATACCGTGGCTGGCAAACCCAGCAGCCTGGCGTTGCAACTGTTCAAGAGACCATCGAGAAAGTACTGAGCCGTATTGCCAATGAGCCCATTATTTTGCATGGTGCTGGACGAACTGATGCTGGTGTACATGCAACCAATATGGTGGCTCATTTCGACACCAAAGCCATTCGCCCAGAACAAGGTTGGATTCGTGGCACCAATAGTCAACTTCCAAAAGATATTTCAATTCAATGGATTAAATGCATGGATGAGAACTTCCATGCACGGTTCAAAGCCACTGCACGACGTTATCGTTATGTCGTCTATAACGCACCCACCCGTCCTGCACTATTGTATAAACAAGTCACTCATCTTTATCAAAAATTAGATGTACCGAAGATGATTGTCGCTGCAGCAAAATTTGAGGGAACGCATAACTTCGAGACCTTCCGAGCTGCTGCCTGTCAATCCAATCAACCCATACGTCATGTAAAACACTGCCGTCTATTTGAACATGGACGCTATTTAGTATTAGATATTCAAGCCGATGGATTTTTACATCATATGGTACGCAATATCATGGGATGCTTACTAGAAATCGGACAAGGTATGTATGAGATTGATCATATCGATACCATGTTTGCCGCAGAAGACCGTACAGCGGCTGGCATCACCGCCCCACCTGATGGTTTATATTTTATTCAGTCCTATTATCCTGATGAGTTTGATTTACCACAGCTGCCTTTAGGTCCCCAATGGTTAAATCTACCTGAATAAAAAAAGCCTTATCGGGAGATAAGGCTTTTTCCTTAGAAAATTAACGCTGTTTACGCTTACGATATTCGACAGGGGTTTCATTCGTCCAACGCTTAAATGCACGATAAAACGTACTTGGTTCAGAAAAACCCGTTAAATACACAATTCTTTCTACACTTTCATTGGTATTCGCCAATAATTTCTTCGCTAGGCGGCAACGATAATCTGAAAGGATTTGCTGGAAGCTCGTATTCGCCTCGCTAAGCTGTGTTCTTAAGCGTCGTGGCGTGATGCTTAATTGAGCTGCAACTGTTTCTAACGTAGTTTCACCACTTTCTAAAGTTGAACCAATGGCACGGCGGACTTCACCAACCAAATCATACCGTGCAAGCTCTTGTAATTTCTCAATCGCTAGTTGTTCATGTAATTGTAGTAGTTCTGGTTCAGCTTGCCACAATGGGTAATCAAGCACAGCATGATCAAAATAAAGGCGGGTTTCTTTTTGACCCAGACTGACGGGACAGCCATACACTCGAAAATATTCATCATCATCCGCACCCTCATTGAAGTTAAAGTCAATGTAGATCGGCTGAAACTGCCCTTCGGTGATGAATTTAAAGAAGCGAAGAATACCTGACATCGCACATTCAGAAAAATGGCGATTGACCAGATTGTCAGACCAGTACTGTTCGCCATTGCTTAAATAACAGCGTCCATCCTGAATCACCAGTTTGGCATCAAAGGCATCACTGATCAAACGCTGATAGGCTAGGGCACGTTTCAGACCCTCCCCAAAGGTTTCACTACTGATAAATAGATGTTCAATCACCTGCCCACGATAAAGTGGCAGATGCTCACCTAAGTGTAAACCAATGTCTGGGTCATTGCTCACGTCCTGTGCCGCAATCCAGAATGCATTTTGCGCACTTAATGGCGTTCTGGCATTGGTATCAATTTGATTTAGCGCTACCCCTGCTTTTGTTAGAATCTCTTCAGTTGGCAATCCCGCTTTACGAATTGCCTGATAACCAAAGCGCAATACAACTGATGCATCTGTTAACTGACCCACTCAGTGCCCTTCCCTGTAGATACGTTCTTGTAACAATAACAACAATTTTAGATTAACGTTGATTGACCAAACTGACAACAATATTCTGCTTCTTTTGTTAAAAAAGATTGTCAATTGTCCGACAGTTTTTATGAATAAAGATCTAAAAGGTTTACATACGCTTCACCTTGTAAAATTCAAATAAATTGACTATAATTTGCCCCTTTCCAATTTGATCATCAGGTAGGCTATGGCCAATAAAGAGGAACTCATTGAGTTCGAAGGCGTTGTCACCGAAACGCTTCCTAATACGATGTTCCGTGTACGTTTAGAAAACGGTCACGAAGTTATTGCTCACATTTCTGGTAAAATGCGCAAACACTATATCCGTATTTTGACGGGTGACAGTGTAAAAGTAGAAATGACACCTTATGACTTAACAAAGGGTCGTATCACTTATCGCGCGCGCTAAGAGATTCGTGAATGCAAAAAAGCCACATTTTGTTTGTGGCTTTTTTTATGCTTGATTCTTATTACTCACTCAAACGTGTTGTTTTACACCCTACCGTTTGACACTCACGTAATCTTTCCTCTAACCAATGATTACGCTCTTGTGTCGTCGTAAGTCTACATTGCACGCTTACGCTATTTTTTTGATCATCAGTACATTCTGCATCTCGATGATGAATCCATGCGAGCTGGGACTTTTTAAGAATCTTTTGTTGTGTCTCATTGAGTTGGTGACGTAATTGCTGGTAATTTTTATTTAAATCAGCATCAGCACTCGCATAAATTTTATTCGTGCAATAAATATCATCATACGTATTGCGTGCCTTATCACAATTATCTGCATGACTGAATGTTGCTAAAGCGCCACACATCAGTCCAAATATAAATTTGTGCATCAAGTTTTCTCAATCGCTTAATATCCTATCTATCTGAGCATATTTGAACTCAATTGAATATTGCCTAAAAATAGACTAGTTTGTATATTTTTATCAATTCACACAAATGAACTCGACACCAACATCATTTAAGGATTGAATAAACATAGATGAGAGGATAAGGATTAATCAAAATAAAAATTTAAGTATTTGTTATTTCTAATCATATTATCTTTACAAGCATGTACCACTGCATACCAAAATCGAACCAGCCTACCTGATTATTTACAACTTTTTATCGGGCAATCTGCAACCATAATCCAACAGCCGTTCGATTTAAAACCTTTAGGTTTTCAGACTATCGCCCAACCAATCAAACAAAACAATCAGCTGATTTACACTGTCATTCGCCCAATTCGTATTCCTATTCCTATCGCTCAATCGGCTGAACTTGGTGCTCAAAATATACCAATCCAAAGTGCTGGCAATACAGATAGTACTTATGATCTCAATTTAAAATGTCACATCATTTTTGAGCTAGACCAACAACAAATTGCTCGCTCTATTCGCTATGAAGGCAAGGCTTGTTAGTTTGCTTATATACCATTAAGTTATAAAAAAACGCAGCCCAAGCTGCGTTTTTTATTGGCTATAATTCTTAGTTTAGTGCTGAAACTACAGCTTCACCCATAGCATCTGTACCAACTTTTGTCATGCCTTCAGACATAATATCTGCTGTACGCAAACCTTGATCTAATACTTGACCCACAGCATCTTCAATTGCTTTTGCTGCAGCTTCTTCACGGAAGGTATAACGTAACATCATCGCAACTGAAAGAATAGTTGCCAATGGATTAGCAACATTTTGACCAGCAATATCTGGTGCAGAACCATGACATGGCTCATACATGCCTTTGCCATTTTCATCTAAAGATGCAGAAGGCAACATGCCGATCGAACCTGTCAACATTGCTGCTTCGTCAGATAAGATATCACCAAATAAATTACCCGTAACGATCACATCAAACTGCTTTGGTGCACGCACTAACTGCATCGCAGCATTGTCAACATACATATGTGAGAGTTGAATATTTGAATATTGTGCTTGCTGTAAATCAGTAACCGTTTGCTTCCACAATTCAGTCACTTCCAATACATTGGCTTTATCAACCGAGCATACTTTGCCACCGCGCAAGCCTGCTAGCTCGAATGCAACTTTGGCGATACGCTTGATTTCACTTTCTGAATAAACATCAGTGTTATAGCCTTGTTTTTCGCCATTTTCTAATTCGCGAATACCACGTGGTTGACCAAAGTAGATCCCCCCCGTTAATTCACGAACAATGAGGATATCCAAACCAGCAACGATTTCTGGCTTCAAACTTGAAGCATCAGCCAATTGTGGATAAAGAATCGCAGGACGTAAATTTGCGAATAAATTCAATTCGCTACGAATTTTAAGCAAACCACGTTCTGGACGGATTGAACGCTCAATCGTATCCCATTTAGGTCCACCAACCGCACCCAACAAGATTGCATCGGCTTTTTTCGCCTGTTCACTAGTGACAGCTGGGTAAGGTTCACCATGTACATCAATCGCAGAACCACCCAACAAACCATGTTCCCATGTCAAACCTAAATTAAATTTTTCATTGACCTTGGTCAGAACTTTCTCAGCAGCGCCCACAATTTCAGGACCAATTCCATCACCTGCCAAAATTAAAATATGTTTAGACATCTATTTTTCCAGTTTCATTAGCGCAGTTTTTAACTGCAAATCATTAAATCTTTTTCTCAACAAACTCGCCCAGTCCTGTCACCACATCATATGGGCGGCAGAAGCGGCGAATGGTATGCTGCTCTTGCTGTAAATCCACACATAAGGGTTCAGGTGCAGACACATTCAACAGGCTATCTGAGCGTTTTTCCCTGTCCCGATACATTTTAAAGGTATAGCTTTGATGCGGCTTAAATGCATGAATCACATGGAAGGTTTCAGCTCGGTCTGGTGAAATAGGATAAAAGCGAATGACTACTTCATATTGTTTGGCTGGTACATTTAAGTAGACTTGTTGTTTTCTACTAAAAACCGAACCATGCAATCGTACAATCCCTCGCTCCATCGCTTGTTGGCTAATACGGTGCGATTTTGCATCGATCACGGCAATGTCATTGATTCGTTCAAACTCACAATTTTCGACGCCTGAACAATACAAAGTTGCATTTTCTGCTTTATTGCCTACTGTATTTTGGGCAATACGAACCTGATCAACAACAGTCGGCGCGTTTTGGCATGCCGTTAACGTTGTCGCAAGACCTAAACACAGCAAAATACTGTAAGCGAGTCTTCTTTTCATTATTCGAGCCCAGTCCTCATAACATGCACACATGCAAGCAAATATTATTCGCTAGCATGTTAGCAAGAGTTCCATGTCTGCGCTATGACTATCTTTAAAATGTCCCCAGACATTAAAGTATCTCCACTCAACAAAAGCCTAGGCCTTTATTTCCTGAAACACCCAAGGACGTACTTGTTTTGCCTTGGCCTCAAAAGCGCGAATATCATCTGCCACTTGCAAAGTTAAGCCAATATCATCCAAACCATTTAATAAGCAGTGCTTACGGAAGGGATCAATTTCAAATTTAAATGCTTCACCTGTTGGCGTGCGCACTTCCTGAGCTTCTAAATCGATGGTCAATTGATAACCTTCTGTTTCAGCACATTCCTTGAATAACTGATCAACAATCTCTTCAGATAAAATCACAGGCAACATGCCATTTTTAAAGCAGTTATTAAAGAAAATATCTGCAAAGCTTGGCGCGATCACGGTACGGAAACCATATTCATTTAATGCCCAAGGCGCATGTTCACGGCTAGAGCCACAACCAAAATTCGTGCGTGCCAATAGAATTGTTGAACCTTGATAGCGCGGTTTATTCAATACAAATTCAGGGTTAATTGGACGTTTACTAATGTCCTGCCCCAAATAACCTTCATCTAAATAACGCAATTCATCAAATAAGTTATCGCCAAAACCTGTGCGCTTAATTGACTTCAAAAACTGTTTTGGAATGATTAAATCAGTATCAACATTTGCACGATCTAAAGGTGCAACAATACCTTGTTCTACAGTGTATTTTTTCATGATTTTGCTCCTTTAGAATGAACGTACATCAACAAAATGACCTGCAATAGCAGCCGCTGCAGCCATTGCTGGGCTTACCAAATGTGTACGACCACCGTTACCCTGACGACCTTCAAAATTTCGATTCGAAGTAGATGCACAATGTTCGCCTGGTTGTAATTTATCAGCGTTCATTGCTAAGCACATTGAACAACCTGGCTCACGCCATTCAAAACCAGCGTCTAAGAAAATTTGATCCAAGCCTTCTTGTTCTGCTTGTTGCTTCACCAAACCTGAACCTGGAACGATCATCGCCTGTTTAATACTAGATGCAACTTTACGCCCTTTCACGACATCTGCCGCAGCACGAATATCTTCAATACGAGAATTGGTACATGAACCAATAAAGACACGATCCAATTGAATATCAGACAACGCTTGACCAGCAGTTAAACCCATATATTGATAAGCACGAGTCCAGTCATTACGTTGAACATCATCTTTTGCTTGTTCTAAAGTCGGTACTGCTTGCGAAACAGGAATTACCATTTCTGGAGATGTTCCCCAAGAAACCTGTGGCTCAATCTCAGCACCATTCAATACGACTACTGCATCAAATACAGCATCTTCGTCTGAGTGTAAGGTATTCCAATATTCTACGGCTTGATCCCACTGCTCACCTTTAGGCGCATAGTTACGATCTTTCACATAAGCGATGGTTTTGTCATCAACAGCAACCATACCTACGCGTGCACCTGCTTCGATTGCCATGTTACATACGGTCATACGCCCTTCGATCGACATATCACGGAACACTTGACCACCAAATTCAATGGCATAGCCTGTACCACCAGCCGTTCCAATTTTCCCGATAATCGCTAAAACAACATCTTTAGACGTCACGCCTTTGCCTAAGACACCATCAACACGAACAAGCATGTTTTTCGATTTTTTCTGTACTAAACATTGAGTTGCTAACACATGCTCAACTTCAGAAGTTCCAATTCCATGTGCCAAACAGCCAAAAGCACCATGTGTTGCAGTATGTGAATCACCACACACCACCGTCATGCCAGGCAATGTCAAACCCTGCTCTGGCCCAACTACGTGCGCAATACCCTGACGGATATCATTGATACCAAATTCAGTGATATTAAATGTTTTACAGTTATCATCTAAAGTTTGAACTTGGATACGAGAGGTATCATCTTCGATTCCAGCAATGCCTTGCTCACGCTCTTTTTTAGAAGTTGGAACGTTATGGTCAGGTGTTGCGACATTGGCACTTAAACGCCATGGCTGACGATCAGCAAGTTGTAAGCCTTCAAATGCTTGAGGGCTAGTCACTTCATGTAATAAATGACGATCAATATAAATCAAGCTTGAACCATCATCACGTTGCTTAACTAAATGGTCATCCCATAATTTGTCATATAATGTCTTGCCTGCCATGTCGTCGCTCTCCAACGTGCTTGTCATAGGACTGGGTAACTAAATCTTAAATTTATTATAACAATGCTTTAACATAAATCTAATTTATCATTTTTATTAGTTATTAAACTTTTTGGAATAAATAATTCATTTGTGCATCAATTTTTTTCAATAAAGAGATCAATGCTTATCTATCTAAAAGTTCGATCATCGAGAGTAGAAATTTCTTTTTTACTTTTTAAATGATAATTATTATTATTTAATCAAGTAGAGTTTGAAAGGGTGAGCGATATGGCAAACATTCAGCAATTCGTGATTAACAATCGACGGACTTTAAAAAAAACCTTGAGTTACTACATCATGCATATTAGTGTTGCGATGATAGTTGCCTATATGATTACGGGAAATTTAATCATGGCTGCAACCTTAAGTTTAATTGAACCAACCGTACAAGCTTTTGCCTTTTTCTTCCATGAAAAAGTTTGGAATTATTTCTAATTTTCCGCTTCAATATCTGAGCACCTATTTTAAAGTTATTTGAGTAAGTCTGTATGAATCTTGCTGCATTTGAAGCATTTTTAAAAGTAATGGAAACGGGTTCGATTTCGATTGCAGCAGAACAATTATTTATTACTCAACCTGCGGTAACCAAACGAATTCATACGCTTGAAGAATATTTTGGAGTAAAACTGTTTGAATCCGCAGGACGCGGCATTCAACCGACCCATGCTGCATATTCTTTATTACCTAAAGTGAAAACATGGCTCAACGAATTAGGTGAAATTCACCATACACTGAGTCATGAGCAGAATCAGGTACAGGGTCGTTTAAAAATTGGGACGAGTCATCATATCGGATTGCATCATCTCGCAGACCCACTGAAAGCTTTTGTGCAATCTTTTCCACAAGTCACTTTAGATGTGCATTTTGTAGACTCAGAACAGGCGCATGAACAAGTTTTAGCAGGTGAACTCGAACTTGCCTTTTTAACCCTCCCTCCCATTGGAGATGAACGACTAAGCTACTTGACGATTTGGAATGATCCTTTGGTTTTTGTGACCTCACCTTTTCACCCTTTAGCACAACAATCACAACTTAAATTAGAAGATTTGATTGCTTATCCTAGCCTTTTACCCGCAGCACACACTTATACCAGTCAAATCACATTAGCAGAGTTTGAAAAAAAGAGCTTAAAACCTAAAATCAGCATGAGCAACAATCCTTTAGAATCAATCAGGATGTTAGTTTCTATTGGTTTAGGTTGGTCGGTATTACCTAAAACGTTGGTGAATCAAGATTTAAAACAACTTGATCTGAATCTCGATATGCAACGTCAACTGGGTATGGTGTGGCATCCTGCACGGATTCAATCTAAAGCAGCGGAAGAATTAATCAATATGATGCAACTTGGCTAGGCTAGCTAAAGCTAAGTTAGTCACCGCCTCCGCCACAACTGCTACAGCTACTGCCACAACTGGATGAAGATGATGATTGATCTTGCATATATTTTGCAAAATTTTTAGTCATTTGCGCCAGTTCAAACGATTGTCCATTTTCCCAACCCAACACCTGATCAACGGCAAATAGTCGTGGCAATTGCATCGTATTGCTTGGATTATATCCATGTAACATACAGCTATATTTCCAAGCTTCAAATAATTGCTTTGCTTGTTCTTCTGGTCTCGTTGCTCCGTCATAAGGGCTATGATTCAACGTTCGACCTATGGTTTGCTCACATAATTGCTGATACTGGATCGGATATTGCAACATCACATGCCATAAAGCATCGACTGCATGTGAAGGCATGGCATAGGCTTGTTGTTGCATGGCATGAAGTGCCAAATAATCCTTAAAACCCAGTTCGATCAGGCGCCGTTGCTTTAGACCCAGTTCAGGATATTGATTTCGGAATTGATTCCAGAAAATTGCATCAATTTTTAGCTCATCTATTTTCTGCAATTTTTTACGGCGGGTTCGGGCAATCAGGGCATTATTAACCACAATAATGGTCCAGATAAAAGGAATAAGCACCCATCCAGTAAAGAACTGTTGTTGCCATGCATACATCAACAGTAAAATAATGAGGGGTAACAAAATCCAGCGTGTTTTTATCATCGGTTGCTGGCGTTCTAATTTGAGTAATGCTTCAAGCATATTGGAAGTATTTTCTTCCCGATCTATTTTTATTTTCATGCTTAAATCTTAAGAAGAAAAGATGACAATAAGATGACAAAAAACCTCCCATTAGAAAGGGAGGTTCAATCTTTTATCCAATCTGTAATAAACGGCGAACTTGCTGCGTGATCTGATTCACGTCCAAATTATGGTTTGATATGGTCATGGTAAGCAACTCGTCTGAGCGAAAGGTACGATCAATTTCCAGCATAATATGGGTTTGCTGCGCTTCAGCAACAAAGGATACCTCAACCTCATTAAAACCGCTAAACATGTTTGAAGATACAAATTCCAGCTCTTGGTAACAGCCAATCGTTGATCTAAAATTTCTTGCGGTAAGTTGCCCTTTTTCAACATCCACAGTCGACAGAACAAATCCACATTGTTGCATCGCCTGTAAAAAAGCCTGCATCGCTGGTGTTGGGGTCACTTTTAAATAGTCACGATCGGTTGAATCCAGTCCCCAGTCAACATCCATGTGTGTTTCAATCCATACACGAGCGCCATTACGTCGGCAGGAAACTTCAGTGATGGGGGTTTCATGAGGGATTTCCATGGTAAATGGAATATGATGTGACTCATTTGCAGCCAGCAAGAATTTCGAGCTAATCAACCACTGATCAAGCACCAAAGCCTGATTAAATTCATGATCGCCAGACTCAACCTCTGCAATGGTCATCAATTTTAGATATAAGCCATTAATTTCCTTATTCGTTGACCCACCAGTAAAATTAATTTCACCGCGTAGTGTCTCACCAGCCTGTAACGTAGGATTATATAAACGTGTTTCGACGTTTACCCCTTGCATATTTAAACCAGACATCATTTTTTTAAACATTTTTTTCACAAACCTTTTAAATTATTTCAATTCATCTGTAGCAATATACCGATGATTAAAGTGCCTCATCTCCAGCAATCTGAATCCTACCATCGGCAATCTCATTCATAAAATGCTGATAGTCATTTAAATTCCGTTCCATAGACTGTGTGGCATATTCCTGTAAAACCTCCACCATGGTATTCCCCTCACCCAGATAACCCATCAAAACATCGGCATTCCCCGCCTTGGCATGGGCATGGGCTAAAGCCAGACCACAGCTTTCCGCATATTCATGAAAATACTCATCGTCCATATCGGTTAAGTCGACTGAAATCTTCATATCACGTAGTTGGCGGACATGGAAATGCTGCCCCAAGGTGGAATAGCCAAGAAAAATATCGCTTGCAGCTTGCATCAACTGCTGGCCATACACCACACGCTCGCCTTCATGCTTCACTTTTTCAGGGAATAATGGACTTAAAATAGAGGGGTTGGCTTCTTTCATCTGTAAAATTAACGGCTCACGATCGGCATCCTGAAACAGTGCAATGGCTGAACGTGTACCCACGCTCCCCACGCCCACCACTTTGAATGCCACATCGGTACGTTGATAACGGTCAAATAGGACCTGCCGATCATGTTTCAATGAATCACGATACTGTCTAAAAAATTCATCCACATTCTTGCTGAACGGTTCATTTGGCTTTGGATGCCAAAGCAAAGGTTCATCATCAATAAAATGTCTGAAACCCGTCTCTTTGTCCTGTTGGGTCAGTTTAGGCAAAACCGAGTGGGCATTTCTCTTTTGTGCTGAATCAAGAAGTTTCTCTCTTTTCTTTCTGAGTTTTCGACATTCCGTATTTTCCAGCAATGTACTGGCATCAACTTTCTCATACCATACCTGTAATGGTGATAACTCCATATTTTCAAGTAAATGTTGGCGGTAACTATTCAACATGGTTTTAATGGCTTTTAAGCCTACACGGTTGCCCAACCCAACATCTTGTGCGGCAATCACAAAGCTGGTTGCCAAACGTTTCAAATCCCATTCAAATGGCGCAACCAATGTTTCATCAAAATCATTGATTCCGAAAAGAAGATTACGCTCGGGGCTGGCAAAACCACCAAAATTGCTTAAATGACAATCCCCACAGATCTGTTGAAATAATCCTGAGTTATGCTGTTCCCAAGCTTGATCAAACAACATTAATGACGGCATACCACGATAAAAGGTAAATGGAGACACACTCATCCGTTTGGCACGAATGGGCTTAAGCTGCTCTAAACGTCCTTGGTTACTCCAATCATAAATATTTAAAGCCGTTAGACCTTTAGGTCGTTGCGATAGTTGTGACAACTGTTCACGTGAAACTTTTTGACGTTGCGCTTTTCCTAATTTAAAACCTTCTTTTTTTGTCAGTAACTTACCTTGATAACTATGCCGAGTAAGATCAATGCAGTCTTCTGTCCAAAGTTGTTTTGGCAGTTTAATTTGTTGTTTTTTCATAACACCCCCGACATAAATTCAGTAGTGTTATAACAATAAATTGAATGGATCAGATAAAGAATTTTTATTTTTTCACAAATTTCCTAACAACATAATAAAGCAGCATCACAAAGGGTAAAACCAAAAATAATGCGCCAAATCCAAACGTTATGCAGGCAAAAATAATGCCGCCTATTGCACCCCCAAATAAAAGGATAATCAAGTAGAATAACAATTCACTAATCAAGGCATCAAAACCTTGGCTAAGGAACTGTTCACCCCAATCTGAGCGGCGATATCGTCTACGCTCTGAATTCTTATTATTCACGATATTTCCGATTCACATGATTCACATAATACCTATTCTTCTAACATAATAAGTAGTATGTGAGCAAAGTAAAGATTATACGGATACGATCGACCAGTCTTGAATATCCCAATCTTGATCTTGCGCCAATTTTTCTAAACGATCATCAGGATTCACTGCAATTGCATGGGTTGCATATTCAAGCAAAAAACGATCATTGATTGAATCTGAATACGCCCAAGACTCATCAACTGCTCTTCCCTGTAACCATTGATCTAAACGAGCAAGCTTACCTTTCTGATAACAAGGTAAACCTGTCACCTTACCCGTATACTTCCCATCAAGAACTTCGGCATTGGTGGCAATAATTTCAGTAATACCAAATTCACGAAAAATCGGAGCCGTAATAAAATCACTGGTTGCAGTAATCCCAACAATCGCATGACCTAAATCTTGATGCTTTTTAATTGCATCAAAACCTTTCGGACGCATTTGGGGACGAATCACTTTTTGCATAAACAACTGGTGTAGTTCAGTTAAATAAGTATTGTCATGCTTGGTCAAAAATTCAAAGACAAATTCGTTATAGGCAATCGGATCAAGTTGTCCTGCCTTATAGTCCTCGTAGAATTTATCATTCATTTGACGATGATGAACTGGATCAACCAAACCTTCATTCACTAAAAACTCACCCCATGAGTGGTCAGAATCGGTATTTAACAGGGTGTGATCTAAATCAAACAAAGCCAATTTCATATAAATGCTCATTTAAATGCAAATTAAAGAAAAAAAACGTAAATCTATTTCCGTAAGTGACTAAAAATTCGTTAAGATCATAGCAATTTTAAACATTTTACTTTGACCTTTTTCGAGTTGGACGTGAAGAGTGACTGTCCCCGAGATCAAAGTCAACGATATAGAGAAAATTTAGGTAGCCAAATGATCGATTCAGAAGGTTTCCGACCCAACGTCGGGATCATTTTGGCAAACGATGACGGACAAGTTTTATGGGCAAAACGCATTGGTCACAATGCTTGGCAATTTCCACAAGGAGGGATCCAGTTTGGAGAAACCCCTGAACAGGCACTTTATCGTGAACTGAGAGAAGAAGTCGGTTTATTGCCCGAACACGTCCAAATAGTAGCGCAGACTAAAAGTTGGCTGCGTTATCGTTTGCCACATCGGTACATTCGGTCAGATTCTGATCCGGTATGTATTGGACAAAAGCAAAAGTGGTTTTTACTGAAATTAACGGCATCGCCGCATCATATTCAGTTAAATCTATCAGACCCACCCGAGTTCGATCAATGGCAATGGGTGAGTTACTGGTATCCATTAGGTCAAGTAGTGAACTTCAAAAGAGATGTTTACCGCAGAGCCATGATGGAGTTGTGTTTGCAATTACCGTAGCGTTAATCGTCAACAAATCATCACTTTAAGCAATGATTTTTGATCATAGAGCTGTTATAACTAGACCGATAACGATTTATAAATTGGGGTAAACATCCATGTCAAACATGCAACTCGACACGCTTAGACGCATTGTGCAAGAAATTAATGCGTCCGTCAGTTTGCATGATTCTTTGGACATTATGGTCAATCATGTGGCTGAAGCGATGCATGTCGATGTATGCTCCATTTATTTATTGGATGAACGAAATAAACGCTATGTGCTCATGGCTTCAAAAGGTTTAAAACCTGAAGCTGTTGGACATGTTTCTTTGAGTGTTGGTGAAGGTCTCGTCGGTTTAGTCGGTAACCGTGAAGAAATTGTAAACTTAGATAACGCACCTAAGCATGAACGCTTTGCTTATTTGCCTGAAACAGGTGAAGAACTATTTAACTCATTTCTTGGCGTACCCGTGATGTATCGCCGTAAAGTGATGGGCGTTTTAGTTGTTCAAAATAAAGAACCTCAAGACTTTAGTGAAGCGGCTGAATCATTTCTCGTTACTTTATGTGCGCAACTCTCAGGGGTAATTGCCCATGCACATGCGGTCGGAAATATTGATGTTTTCCGCAAACCAACGAGTGGTTCATCTTACAAAACCTTCCAAGGGGTTTCAGGTGCTGGAGGGATTGCATTAGGTCGCGCCATCGTGCTCTATCCCCCAGCCGATCTTGCTGCAATTCCCGATCGTGAAGCTGAAGATATCAGTGATGAACTCGACCTATTAGATCAAGCAATTGCTGCGGTACGTTTAGAGATCCAATCTTTAGATGAAAAAATGCAAGACTCATTGATGTCAGAAGAACGTGCGTTATTTAGCGTGTTCTTGCGGATGTTAGATGAAAATGCCTTACCAAGTGAGATTAAAGATCACATTCGTGCAGGCAGTTGGGCACAAGGTGCGGTGCGTAAAGTCATTGACAAGCATGTGGTGCTGTTTGCACAAATGGAAGATGACTACCTGCGTGAACGGGTTTCTGACCTTAAGGACTTGGGACGGCGCATTTTGGCCTGCCTACAGGAGGCGGATTCCAGCCATCGTGAACTTAGCCCAGACAGTATTTTAATTGGTGAAGAAATTAGTACGGCGGCTTTAGTTGAACTTCCTGTTGATAAAATCGCTGCGATTGTGACTTCTGAAGGCGCTGCCAATTCACACATGGTAATCGTGGCACGCGCTCTGGGGATTCCAACCGTTGTGGGTGTCACCGAATTGCCAATCAACACCCTTGATGACATTGAGATGATTGTCGATGCCTATCAGGGACGTGTCTTTGTCAATCCGCCGCGCCGCTTACGCCAGCGTTATAAGGAAGTCCAGAAAGAAGAAGAGCAAATCGCCAAAGATTTGAAGCAATATGAAACCAAAGATGCGATTACACCTGATGGTGTCTCTATTCCTTTATTCGTAAATACAGGTTTGATGATTGACGTTGTTCGTGGCGTGCAACGTGGTGCGAAAGGTGTCGGTTTATATCGCAGCGAAATTCCATTTATGCTACGCGAACGCTTCCCTGGTGAAGAAGAACAACGTGCCATCTATCGTCAGCAGTTGAGCCATTTTGCGAATAAGCCCGTGATTATGCGAACTCTCGATATCGGTGCGGATAAAGATTTGCCTTATTTTAGTATTGAAGAAGAAAACTCGGCATTAGGTTGGCGTGGTCTACGCTTTACTCTGGATCACCCTGAAATTTTCTCAGCGCAAATCCGTGCCATGCTAAAAGCTAGTATTGGTTTGAATAATTTGCATATTTTGTTACCGATGGTGACAAGTGTCAGTGAAGTTGAGGAAGTCTTGTATCTATTGGAACGAGACTGGCTAGCTGTACAAGAAGAAGAACAAGTCAAAATCACTAAGCCTAAAATTGGGATCATGGTTGAAGTACCGAGTGTACTTTTACAAATTGGTGAGTTTGCTGAGCTGGTCGACTTCTTTTCAGTTGGTTCCAATGACTTAACCCAATATTTATTGGCTGTTGATCGTAACAATCCTCATGTAGCTAACGTATATTCGCACTTTCATCCGTCTGTCTTACGCGCTTTAAACCGTTTAGTAGAAGATTGTCATATCTATCAAAAACCAGTCAGTGTCTGTGGTGAAATGGCAGGAGATCCATTATCTGCCATTCTACTGATGGCGATGGGTTTCAATACACTTTCCATGAGTTCTAGTAATATATTAAGAGTTCGTAAAGCGATTTGTCATGTCCCAATGAGTGATGCAAAACAACTCTTAGACGATGTTTTACACATGAATAACCCTCTGGTCATTAAAAGTTGGCTTGAACACTACTTTAAAACGCATGGTCTTGCAGATATGGTTAAATCAAATCGTTTGGTCAGTGCCTAGAAAATAACTAGGGCATCCTTTCAAGGATGCCTTTACATAACTGCAACAGGTGAAAAACCTCCTGTTTTTATATATGAGCATACAAGCTGAATTTGGGAGTTGATTATACAATTACCCTTAACGAACTATTCAATTCCCTTTAATTGGTTATTTTAATGGGACTTTTTCAAATTTTAACAATTTATTGCTCAACAACTCTCATTGCCACATTTAAGATTTAAACAGCTTCAATCGGATAAAGCATTTATGACATCAACTTTAATCCATTGGAAAAAAAACTTTCATCAATCTAGAGTAAAAATACAACGGATGTAAACCACATCATTACAAATCAATTTAGGCATCTTCATTTTTGATACCCATTTTGTAGCTGATAAGGTTGAACATTCATATCTTTGAACGGTCAAACAGTTCAGATGACCCAGCTCACAGGTCATCTTGATGGAGATAGAACATGAGCCAAGACGATAAAAAATGTCCTTATAGCCACTTAACCACTGATTTTGGTGCACCCGTGGTGGATAATCAAAATAGTATGACAGCAGGTGCTCGGGGTCCTTTATTAGCCCAAGATTTATGGCTAAATGAAAAACTTGCCAACTTTGTCCGTGAAGTGATTCCTGAACGTCGTATGCACGCTAAAGGTTCTGGTGCATTCGGTACATTTACAGTTACCCATGATATTACTCAATATACTCGCGCTAAAATCTTTAGCGAAATCGGCAAAAAAACAGAAATGTTTGCTCGTTTTACCACGGTTGCAGGTGAACGTGGCGCAGCGGATGCTGAACGAGATATTCGTGGTTTTGCCTTAAAATTTTATACTGAAGAAGGTAACTGGGATATGGTGGGTAATAATACCCCTGTATTCTTCTTACGTGATCCACGCAAATTCCCAGATCTCAACAAAGCAGTAAAACGCGACCCCAAAACCAATCTACGCAGTGCTACCAATAATTGGGATTTCTGGACTTTATTGCCAGAAGCCCTGCATCAAGTCACGATTGTAATGTCAGATCGCGGTATCCCTGCTAGCTACCGACATATGCATGGTTTTAGTAGTCATACCTATAGCTTCATTAATGCAGCCAATGAACGTTTCTGGGTGAAATTCCACTTTAGAACGCAACAAGGAATTAAAAACCTAACTGATGCAGAAGCTGGTGAATTGGTGGGTCAAGACCGTGAAAGCCATCAACGCGATTTATTCGATGCCATCGAACGTCAAGACTATCCAAAATGGACGCTTTTCGTACAAATCATGCCAGAACAAGATGCTGAGAAAGTTCCATATCATCCATTCGATTTAACTAAAGTTTGGCCTCATGGCGACTATCCACTGATTGAAGTTGGTGAGTTTGAACTCAATCGCAACTCTGAAAACTTCTTCCTAGATGTTGAACAATCTGCTTTTGCACCAAGTAACTTAGTACCAGGTATTAGCGTTTCACCTGACCGTATGTTGCAAGCACGCCTATTTAACTATGCGGATGCGCAACGTTACCGTTTAGGCGTGAACTATCAACAAATTCCAGTGAATGCTGCTCGCTGCCCTGTTCACAGTAATCACCGTGATGGTCAAGGTCGCATTGATGCCAACTATGGTGGTTTACCACATTATGAACCTAACAGCTTCGGCCAATGGCAAGAACAGCCGCAATACAAAGAACCACCATTGAAAATCAATGGCGATGCAGACTTCTGGGATTATCGTGAAGATGATAATGACTACTTCAGTCAACCTCGTGCCTTGTTCGAGTTAATGACACCTGAACAGCAAGATGCCTTATTTGGCAATACAGCACGCGCGATGGGTGATGCGTTGGACTTTATCAAGTATCGTCATATCCGAAACTGCTATGCTTGCCACCCTGCTTATGGCGAAGGTGTTGCAAAAGCACTTGGTATGACTGTTGCTGATGCGCAAGCCGCCCGTGAGACTGACCCTGCTCGTCATTTACCAAGCTTTCTTTAAACCCTAAAACATCCAAATAAAAAGCCATCTTCGGATGGCTTTTTTGATGGAATTGGGTAACCATTTAGTCAAGCCATGACATGAATAAGCGTTCAATCCTGTGATGATGAATGTTGGGCTTGTGAGCCTTTCCGTCATTGCCTTATGCTTTATCAGGACACTACAGCAAGCTAGGCCCGAATAAAGTGCCCTTCACGAATACAATAAAATGGATTGACTAATTTAGATGAAGATTTCATTGCTTGTTGTAACTCATGTTCAGGAGCATTGCGATCTTCATCAGTAAGTTGGAAAGTTCGAAAATGAATGGCCAATGAACGATGCGCATGCAAATCTAAATGCGCGTGAAAAGCATCTTGTGGATTCATATGCACATATCGCATTAACTTTCGTGGCTCATAAGCACCTATGGGTAATAGTGCAATACGTGCATCACCATATCGCTCATGTATTTGTTTGAAGTGCCCTGCATAACCTGTATCACCCGCAAAGAAACAATGTCCTGTCTTTGCTAGAAGCGAAAAACCACCCCATAAAGCTCTATTTTGATCCCGTGCCCCACGTCCAGAAGCATGTTGTGCTGGGGTATAGGCTATCTTAATTTCATCATGAAAAGGAATCTCTTGCCACCAATCCATTTCAATCACATGTAAATGTTTTGCTAAGTAGTAACCATTACCTAAACCCGTATAAATCGGCATTTTAAATTTCTGATGCAGCCACTCCAACGTTGCCAAGTCCATATGGTCATAATGATTATGGCTTAGTAGTACTGCATGAATCGTTGGAAGCTTTTCTAAAGCGATGCCTGCTGGGCAAACTCGTTGCGGGCCTTGACCTTGCTTTGGGCTCACATAGTCACACCAGACAGGGTCGGTTAAGAAGTTGTAAGGGCCTATTTGGATGAGAACGGTTGCATGTCCTACAAACCAAATCTGCCAATTATTTAAATCTGCGTGTGGTCTATTTTGTGGTAACTCAAGCATTTGATTACGCAAATTAGCTTCATGTGCGCGATCAACATTCCAAGTATAAGATTTTCGTGTCGCTAGCCATTTAAATAAACCTTTACGGTCAAACGGTGTAAGCGGTTTTTCTAAATTATAAAAACGATCAATACCACAATGATCAGAAGGCTCATGTGGAAATGGAGGTTTCCCCAAAGTATGGCTCAAGCAAGATTGGGTCGGCAATTGATAGGTTAATGTCGGCTTATCTTTCATGTACTTCTTCTTTGCTGGAATTGAATCGCACAAAATTCCGATAGGATTGGGATAATGAGCAGTCCTTTACTCTAACTTTTAAAATCAATCTAATTGTATGATTTTTTTAGAGGGTTTAACTGTCTCTAAACAATCGAACTTGATCCTAACATAAGCTTGTTAGTTATGCTGATTTTATCCAGTCGAGTCAATACAATTTTAAGGAACATATCAAACTTTTCCACTATATACCTTATATAGTTTTCTTATTTATCTAATACATTTTTTATATTTTAAGAAAAAGTATATTGTTTACAAAAACAGCTATTATATAATGCACACCGAGAAGTACTTTCTAACACTCATACTTTACAATAATAGTAAGACATATTTGGATCAGTCTAATGGAATTACGCCATTTACGTTACTTTATTACTGTTGCTGAGGAATTAAGCTTCAGTAAGGCTGCGATAAAACTGCATACAGCCCAACCCTCTTTAAGCCAACAAATCAAAGATTTAGAGGATGATATTGGTGTTCAATTATTTTATCGCACCAAACGTAAAGTTGAATTGACTGAGGAAGGTCTCGTTTTTTTAGAGCAAGCACGCTTAACCTTAACCCAAGCGGACAAAGCCATTACCATGGCGCGACAAGTTGCGGCAGCAAAAGTACAATGTCTAAGAATCGGATTTGTACCTTCTGCTGAAATTAGAATTTTTCCCTATATTTTCCCTAGGTTACGTGTCAAAACACCTAAACTGCAAATCAACACATTAAACTTAAAAGAAAGTGATCAAATCGCAGAATTAAAAAAAGGTGATTTAGACATTATTTTTATTAATCAAGACTTTCAAAATGAATATTTTGCCAGTCAATTGGTTTTGAAAGAACCGTTAATTTTTATCTTACCGAAACAGCATCCTTTAGTGGAGTTTAATGAGTTAAATATTGAACAACTGAATGGATTGGAACTGACCATCCTGTCACATAAACTTTCTCAACCATTGGCTCAAACGATTCTGAAATACAGAGATCAGCATCAAATTAAATTTAAATCGGTCCACGAAACCAACAAGATCGCTGAATGTATTCAAGCAGTACAGAGTGGTTCGAGCTGCGCGATTTTACCTTCTTATATGCAAGCGCTTGCGACGGATCAAATCGCTGTTCGTCCATTAAACCACCCTCTGCCGAGTCTCGATGTATTTATGAGTTTCCATCGCACCTCACTAAGCCAAGCAGCAGAACAATTTTTGGAAGAAATTAGACAAGTTTTCGAACTAGAACAGTTAGCACTTTATGCAAGCTAAGAAAAAAGCCGATTTAAATCGGCTTTGAGTTTGTCTACTTAGGCTGGTTCACTAAAAAATGCTATAAATTTTTGATAACTTTCACGCTGTTTTACATTGTCTAAATATTGTTCTATTACGGGATGAGTCTGTATTTGACCAATTTTCAACTGCCAAAATAACATTGCTGCAACCATCACATCTGCTGTGGTAAATTGTTGCCCGCATAAATATGGATCAGCCTCATTTAAGCCCTGAATAAAGGCATGATAAGCTTCTTGATAATCACCATAGCCAACAAACATTTTCTGATCAGATTTTATCTCTACACCCAACATTTTGTTGGTCGATGCTGCTTCCCAAGGTCCAGAAATAAACATAAGCCAACGATAGTACAACCCTCGCTTAGGATCATTGAGTGCTGGTGCTAAGCCCTTATCCGCGAACTTATCTGTCAAATATGCACACACTGCTCCAAGCTCATAAATCACTATATCTCCATCGACTACAACAGGAACTTTTCCAAAAGGGTTTATTTTTAAATATTCTGGTGCCTTCATTTCTGTCTGGTAAGCCACTTCTATTCGCTCACAGGCAACCCCCAGTTCAATGAGCAACCAATCAACAACCATACCGCGAGACTGAGTATTTGTATAAAATTTAAGTGTCATTTTTCATATTTCCTTGTTTATTGGTGTTATTAAAATTTAATCGTTCTCATTGTCAGTTTTTGTCAGTAGTCGAACGACATACTTCCTGAGTCCACCATTGTTGAAAAAGTTGTTGTTTGAATTGTGGATAGAGTTCTTGGCTTAAACTTAGATTTTGCATACGATCAAGTCGAAAATTTCGGAAATCATTACGTAATTCACACCAAGCAGCGAGCACAATCTTGTCATTAAAATAACCAAGCGCAAACGGCTAAACTGTTCTCGCACTGGTGCGTTGCTGTTCATCAACATAATCAAAGAAAATTTTAACTTGAGATCGAATCGACACTCTGACTTGCTCAACCAATATTTGATTGACAGCTAACCATACGTTAAACGCTACGCTGACTGATCTGCAAACGCTCAGCCAAAACGACTTGTGCAGTGACTGGAGAACGATATTGTCGAAGTAATTGTAATAAATTCAGTAATCGAATAGCACGACTCATGCTATCCCTATTGTTATTATGGATGATGAGAAAATCAGCTTTCTCACCATCTTATCTTTGCAAATAATGTGAATCGCTTAACTTTCAATAATCGCTGCGCGTTCTAAGATAGTTTGCAAATAAGCATGTAAATCCTGCACATTATGAGCAATCGTTAAAGGCTGGTATTGTTGCAAAGTTTCAATACTATGCACCCCATAGCTGACGCCAATACGTTGCATATTCAGATTTTCTGCCATTTCTAAATCGTAACTGGTATCCCCCACCATAATGGCGCATTCAAGCGCTACATCCAACTCAGCAAGAATCTCCTGCAACATCAATGGATCAGGTTTAGACTTGGTTTCACTGGCTGCACGAGTAGTATCAAAAATCTGATGACTATTGGTTTGACTTAATACACGATCTAAACCTTTACGACTTTTACCCGTCGCAACTGCAAGCTTGATCCCTTGTTGTTTTAAGTCAGCCAACAACTCTGCCACACCACTAAACCATGCATCGCCTTTTGAGTTTGCAACATAATGATCTGCATAACATTGCAAAATATCTTGCTGCAAATCTGGAACCTGCGGAAATAAGATTTGCATGACTTCGGGCAAACCCAAGCCAATGATACTTTTTGCAGCATCCTCCGTTAAAGGTTGCTCAAATTGCTGTGCTGCATATTGCAGACTTGCTACGATTTGTCCAACCGAATCGAATAAAGTGCCATCCCAGTCAAAAATCACCAGTTCGATATTTTGACTCATTTCTGTTTTCTCAATTCATTGATCACTTGTTGCATATCTTCTGGCATTGGCGCTTCAATGCTTGGATAGTTTGGAATGTCTAAACGCATGGCATGTAGGCATAAACGACGTGCTTCAGGGCCTTTATAGTCTGTGTTATGTCCATATTTATCATCCCCAACTAAAGGATGACCAATACTTAAACCATGTACACGGATTTGATGGGTACGTCCCGAAAGCGGTGACGCATGCACCAAAGTCGCTGTCTTAAAACGTTCAACCACTTTCCAGTCAGTCTTACTCGGCTTACCGTCTTTGGTCACACGGACACGACGCTCGCCATTCGCCAGTTCATAACGCAATAAGGGCGCATCAATCAATTGCTGATCCAAACTGACTTGTCCTTTGACAATCGCCGCATACGTTTTTTTAATTTTATGCTCGCGTAGTAAATCCTGAAGCAGTTTTAAGGTACTACGTTTCTTACTGATCATGACCAAGCCCGAAGTATCTCGATCAATACGATGGATCAGTTCCAAGTATTTTTTACCTGTCGCGGCACGCAAGGCTTCGATTAAACCATACGCCACACCACTGCCGCCATGAACGGCTATCCCAGACGGTTTATTCACTACTAATAAGCCTTCATCTTCGTAAACCACACGACTAAGCAGGCTTTGCGCCACGCCATCACTCACTGGTGCCGCGCTTTCATCCTTTTGTTCATAACGAATTGGTGCGACACGAATCTGATCGCCAATATTCAAACGTGTTTCTGCTTTTATTCTTTTTTTGTTTACACGTACTTGTCCTTCACGAATCAAACGGTAGATTCGACTTTTCGGAACACCTTTTAATCGGGTAAATAAAAAATTATCTATTCGCTGCCCGTCTTGATGCTCATCCACGTCAAACCAAGTGACACTTTGCCATTGTTGTGTAGAATTCATACGCTCGATTAATCCAAGATTTGCTAAATATGATTAAAAATTGATCATTTAGCTAAGTTATTTCACAAGAAACCTAAACTTAGCCCATAGGCAGATGCCGCAAGGTTTGATATATTCAGCGCACGGATACCACCGTAAGTGAGCATCAGATCAGAAATTTTATTTAGATAAAATTTTAAATCGACGAGATACTCACCAATAACTCGGATAGGTCCTAAAGAATTATGCCGACGCCGAAGGCTTATTATATCGGCAAAATGACAAACTGTTGCGTTTAATTGTGCATCAGCACATACAGTTTGTTCAGAAAAAATATGTTGCCAACAAATTTGTTGGTTATTAAACGTAAACTGATCCACATCAGACAATTTGCTCCCTGATGTCGCATTCAGGCTAAAGCGTTGATGCATTGGAACTGCTAAGCAGAGATACGATGATCATTCCGTATCACGAGACTTCCAGGTGGATCGACTTCAATGCTTAATGACAGTGAAAGTCACCATCCAATGCACCGCTCACCCGCCAGTGAAGCGTCTAGGAACTTTGATTATGCTGGGTCTAACGATATTTCACAGATGCAAAACATGGATGAAATATCATTAGACTGAAGATTAAGGCACTATTGCTGACATCGAAATAAACGTATCAAAGCACAAACTGAATATTTACAGTCAGTGGTTTCAGAGCATCATGTACAAAGCTGCTTCTGAATCTTGATCGCGCCAATTTGATGTTTGCTCAAAAGTATCGGGCTGATTGTTTGTGTGCATCACTATTAGGTGTCACACCCATGAAACGTATGTTGATTAATGCAACCCACGCCGAAGAAGTTCGCGTTGCACTGATTACCGGTAATCGTCTTTACGATTTCGATTTAGAAAATCGTACTCGTGAACAAAAAAAATCAAATATTTATAAAGGTCATGTCACTCGCGTTGAACCTTCTTTAGAAGCAGTTTTCGTTGAGTACGGCGCACAGCGTCAAGGCTTTTTATCTATGCGAGAAATTGCAAACTCGTATTTCAAAGCGGATCCTCGTCAAACTTCAAATATTCGTGAACTCATCACTGAAGGCACAGAATTATTGGTTCAAGTCGAAAAAGAAGAGCGCGGTAACAAAGGTGCTGCGCTTTCTACTTTTATTTCTCTTGCAGGCCGTTATTTAGTACTTATGCCAAACAACCCGAAAGGTGGCGGTATTAGCCGTCAGATTTCAGGTTCTGTGCGCGAAGAACTCAAAGAAATTCTATCTTCTTTAAATGTACCTCGTGGCATGAGCGTCATTGTTCGTACTGCGGGTATTGGTCGTACACAAGAAGAATTGCAACTTGATTTGCAACATTTACTTGACCTTTGGGCTCAAATCCAAGGTTCAGCAGGTTCTGGTCCATCACCAATGTTAGTTCACCAAGAAGCAGGTGTAGTGACACGTGCGATCCGTGATTACTTACGTGATGATGTTGCAGAAATCCTGATTGATAGTGAACAAGCTTATAACGAAGCGTATAACTTTGTTAAAGCAGTCATGCCACGCCAACTTGATAAGTTAAAAACTTATACCTTGAATGAGCCTCTATTTGCTCACTTCGGTATCGAAAGCCAAATTCAAACCGCTTATGAACGTGAAGTTAAACTTCCGTCTGGTGGTTCAATCGTGATTGATCAAACTGAAGCTTTGGTTTCAATCGATATTAACTCGGCGAAATCAACACGTGGTCATGACGTTGAAGAAACTGCGCTCAATACTAACTTAGAAGCTGCGGAAGAAATTGCACGTCAACTTCGTTTGCGTGATATTGGCGGTTTAGTCGTAATCGATTTTATTGACATGACCAAAGACCGTAACCAACGTATGGTTGAAGCGAAATTACGTGAAGCAACGCAAAGTGACCGCGCACGTATCCAGTTCGGTCAACTGTCACGTTTTGGTCTCATGGAAATGAGCCGTCAACGTTTACGCCCTTCTTTAGAAGAAGCGACTGGCTACGTTTGCCCACGCTGTCATGGCACAGGTATGGTACGTGACTTACGTTCATTGTCACTTTCGATTATGCGCAAGGTCGAAGAAATTGCTTTACGCGAGCGTCAAGGTGAAGTTCAAGTTGAAGTTCCAGTTGAAATCGCAGCATTCTTATTAAATGAAAAGCGTCACAGTCTGGTATATCTTGAGCAAACATCGAATGTTCGTGTGACCATATTGCCTCACCCACACTTAGAAACCCCACATTATCAAATCCAGTACAATCCTGATGGCTTTGCTCCATCGAGTTATGAGCGTACTGAAGCAACCCGTTCAAGTGAAAAAGAATTGGGGTATGAGTCTTCTGAATGGCATTTAGAAGAAGCAGAGCATCACCATGCAGCACCTGCACAAAATAATGCAGCTGCACAGCAAAAGAAAGCCACTCAACAACAAGCTGCTCAACCTAAGCAAGCACAACAAGCTGTTGCACAAAAATCAGCAAGCCCTTGCGCATGGTTAGAGAACTTATTCGTTCAAAAGCAAGCACAAACGATTGATCAATCACGTTCTGCACAAAATGCTGCCGCAGCAATTGAACAAATGATTAATAACGGTGCAGTCAGCCTTGGTCAGTTTGGTCAAATGAATACACCTGCTGCTATCACTGAGACTGCAGCACCAACCGTCAATAATGCTTATATTTCACAATCACCAGTGAAACAAGAAGCGCGCGAAACATTTGAGAAAGATGAAAAAGCTCATCGCCCAAATCAATCGCAAAATCCGAAGAAACGTAAACATAAAGAACAACGTGAACATCATTCACATGCACATGAACAACAAAATCAAGTGCAGGAAGAAAATGTTCAAGTTTCTTCTCGTCAAGAGCAACCATCACGTCAAGAACAACGTGAGTTAAAGCGTCAGCAAAAACGTCAGCAACCACAAGAACATCAAAACCAACAGCAGCATCAAGATGCTGGACATGGTAATGATACAAACGCGTTGCCACGTCGTGATCGCAATAACCAACAGCGTCCAAATCGACCAAACCGTCATCGTGACCAAAGTGTTTTAAATGAAACTGCTGCCGCTACACCTGAAACTGTAGCGAGTCCTCAACAAATTAAAGTTGATGTGATTGATGCACCTCGCGCAGAACCAATCAACACAGCATTGATCGTAAATATTGATCAAGGTCAAAGTGAAATTGTTGCATTAAATCAACAACAGGCTAAGCCAGTTACAAAAACTGAAACAGTACCTGTTGCTGTAGAGCAAACTGAAGTCCTTGAACCTGTTCAAACAGAAAAAGTGACTACAGAAGTTGAAGAAGTGACATCAACTGAAGCTGCTCCAGCACCTGTAAAACGTGCTAGCAATGATCCACGTTCACGTCGTCGTCATCGTGATTCACAATCATCGCCTAAAGCCGTTGTGCATAAAGTTGTACCGTCACAAATTCCAACATTAGCTCAATACACGATGAGTAGCCTGATTCGTCATGTATATGGTGAAGATTGTACTATTTTGATTGAGCAATTCGGCTTAGTGACAACATTTAATCGTGCATTACAAAAGTTTGCTGAGCAATATGCAAATACTTTAGTGCTTGAAACTGTTGCTGAAGAAAAACGTCCCGTAACCCGTGATGCTGAACTTCCAACTCAAAAGCAAACTGAAGAAGTTGAACCTGCACCTGTATTGGCACTAACTCCACCTGAAGCACCTGCTACTCGTGTTGCAAATGATCCACGCGAACGTCGTCGCTTGGCTAAACTTGCCGCTGAACAAGCTAAGGAAGCTCATATCGCTGCAAATACGACTGCTGCACCTATTGAAAGCACTGAATCGAAAGAAGAAGTGCCAAAAACAGTCGTTAATATTGTTGCAGATGAAACAGTAGCCACCACTCCAGCGCAACAACCACTAGAACTAGACAGTACTGTTACGCCAGCAGAAGCCGCACCAGTTGAAGCTTCCGAGCCAGTAACATCGACTGAAACAGCTGAAGTTGAAATCGTAGCTGCAACGGTTTCTGAAACGACTGAAACTGTTCAAGCTATTGAAAAAGCTGAGCCAACTGAAGCAGAACTAGAGGATGAAGCAGCGAAGGCAGAAAAGGAAAAATCTAGCCGCCCTCGTCGCCCTCGTGGAAGACCACCTAAAAAGAGCACAACTGGCAATGAATAATTTGCTAAATTGCACTCAATAAGGCAAAGCCTAGTCATTTCGATGACTAGGCTTTTTTGTTATTCTGTCAGATTAGGTTGATTGCTCTAGGAAATTACCAGTAAAAACAGCATCAACAACAATGATGTTAATGGTTTTGTTCTAACAGATAGCCATTTTTGGACTGGTCGAAAAATAAATAGGATTGATATGAGCCAAACTACGCAGACCGATATTATTACCCTTAGTGATGTTGCTACTCGACTTCCAAACTTCATCACCAAAGTACCTCATATCCTCAATGGACTTAAACAAGCATATATACGAACGCCAACTTCACCTGCTGGTTTAGGCATTGCCTTTGAAAAAGCAGTCAAGCGTAACCCTCAAGGCATCGCACTGTTATTTGAAGATCAAAGTTACAGCTACCAAGCACTAAATGAATGGGCCAACCAAATTGCGCATTACTATTTATCGCTTGGTGCTAAAAAGGGTGATGTCATTGCAGTGATGGTTGAAAACCGTCCTGAACTGATTGCTACGATTGTTGCTTTAGCTAAAATTGGTGTCACGATCGCACTCGTAAACACATCACAAGTCGGTAAAATCCTCGCTCATAGCATTAATTTGGTTAATCCAATTGCAGTGATTGCAGGTGAAGAAGTCCGTGCTGCGATTGATGAAGCTCGCACAGAATTAAAAGTTGCTCAAGATCGTTTCCACTGGTTTGCTGATCTAGAAACACGAAAAAATGCAGGGATTGCACCACAAGGTTATGTGAACCTTTCGCAACAAATTGACCAATTTCCAAAATTCAATCCATCGACTACCCGCACCGTGATAGGTAAAGATGGTTTGTTCTACATCTATACCTCTGGTACAACGGGCCTACCAAAAGCTGTTATTTTCACACACAGCCGCTGGACGCTTGCCTATGGTACGTATGGACATATCCTTAACCTCGGTAAAGATGACGTGATGTATGTGACCCTGCCACTTTATCATGCAACAGGCGTGGTGGTGTGCTGGTGTGGCGTGATTGCAGGCAGTGCAACCCTTGCTGTACGCCGTAAATATTCAACCAGTGCGTTCTGGAAAGATGTTCAGAAGTTTAATGCTTCAGCGATTGGTTATGTCGGCGAGCTTTGCCGTTACCTCATCGATGCGCCTGCAACTGAACAGGATCGTGCTCATCGTGTCACTAAAATGATTGGTAACGGTATGCGTCCAAACATTTGGGGTAAGTTCAAAGAACGCTTTGGCGTGCAAGAAGTACTTGAACTTTATGCATCAAGTGAAGGTAATGTTGGTTTTAGTAATATCTTTAACTTTGACAATACAGTTGGCTTCTCTCCTACCCCATATGCAATCGTTGAATTCGACAAAGAAAAGAATGAGTTAGTTCGCGATAAGAAAGGCAACTGTAAAAAAGTCAAAACAGGTGAAGTCGGCTTACTCGTCGGTAAGATCACTAGCCGATCACCTTTCGATGGCTATACAGACCCAGAAAAGAACAAATCTGTGATTTTAAAAGATGTGTTTAATAAGGGCGACTCATACTTCAATACTGGAGACTTGGTTCGTGACATCGGCTTCCGCCATGCGCAGTTTGTAGACCGTTTAGGTGATACTTTCCGTTGGAAAGGTGAAAACGTTTCTACAACTGAAGTTGAAAACATGGTCTGCGAATATGAAAAGATCGCGGAAGCTGTGGTATATGGGGTAGAGATTCCAAATACCAATGGTCGTGCAGGTATGGCGGCAATTACTTTGGTTGATGGTGCAGAGCTCAACGAAACTGATCTAAGCGCTATGGTGAATGTATTTAAAAAATGCTTACCATCTTATGCAATTCCAGTATTTTTACGTATTCAAGCCAAAGTAGAAACAACTGGAACATTTAAATACCAAAAAAATAAACTGAAAGAAGACTCATTTAATCCGAGCAAAACATCTGAACGTTTATTGGTTTTATTACCAGGTACAAACAGCTATAGTGATGTAAATACTGAAATCTTTGATAACATTCAAAGCTATCAGTACCGTTTCTAGTTTATTTTTTAGCTAAACAAGAGGAAATCGTGCTTTTTATAAACAATCATGCAGATGTTTTTAAATTTCCTCTTGTGTTAGCTGAATAAGTTGCTAGAATACGCAACATCAAAACGAGATGGGTCGTTAGCTCAGTTGGTAGAGCAGCGGACTTTTAATCCGTTGGTCCCGCGTTCGAGTCGCGGACGACCCACCATTTAATGTTTTGAACCCTTATGGGTCGTTAGCTCAGTTGGTAGAGCAGCGGACTTTTAATCCGTTGGTCCCGCGTTCGAGTCGCGGACGACCCACCAGATTCTAAAAAACCTCATCATTTATGATGAGGTTTTTTTATTTTGTGCGAACTATCTTTCTAAAAGATGACAACAACAAATAGATTACTTTAAGCATCCTTGCTCAAAGCAATCTTGCACCTAAATTATAAAAAACTTTCCAACACCGAATTTAAAAAGATATGTCCCTGCTCTGTGCAAGCAATTCGATTTACATCATCGACCAATAGTTTTTTGTCACGTAGTTGATTCAGCGTCTCATTGATATCTTGCAAATCAAGCCCTGTGCGTTGAGTATAAAATTTCGCATCTACCCCATCATTTAAACGCAAAGCATTCATCATAAATTCAAATGGCAACTCATCTGCTTCGATACGTTTCATTTGCACATGTTCAGCAGGTACCTTAGCCAAATAATCTTTTGGCAGCCGCGTCTTTTGAAAACGATAAATACCCTCTGGGCGAGTCACTTTGCCATGTGCTCCTGCGCCAATCGCTAAGTAATCACCAAACTTCCAATAATTCAAATTATGTGCTGAGGGTTTTTCTTTACGCCATGCTGAGACTTCGTAATTGATATAACCATTCGCTTTTAAATAAGCCTCACCTAATTCTTGGATATGTTCTAAAACTTCATCTTGTGGCAATACGGGTTGGGTTCTAAAGAACACTGTATTCGGCTCAATGGTCAGTTGATACCAACTAATATGTGTTGCACCATGTTCTACAGCTAATCTAAGGTCATTTAAAGCCTGTTCTTGCGTTTGCTGTGGTAAACCATGCATGAGATCAACATTAACGCGCTCAAAGCCTGCTTGACGTGCTTGTTGGATCGCATCTAAAGCATTATTCGCTGTATGAATACGACCCAATCGCTGTAAATGCTCAGGATCAAAACTTTGTACACCCAATGATAAACGGTTGATCCCAACGGCAAGATAATCCGCAAATGGATCATGTTCAACCGTTCCAGGATTGGCTTCCAATGTGATTTCACAATCTACTTCAAAGTCTAATCGCGCCTTTAATTGACTAAATAGCCACTGATAACCTTGTGCTGAAATTAAAGACGGCGTTCCACCACCAATAAATACGCTATGAATTGACCGACCTTGCGCCATTTCAATTTGAGTCTCAAAGTCAGCCACTAGTGCCTCAAGATATTGTTGCTCTAAATCCACAGACAACTCCCCATCAGGAACAGCATGTGAATTGAAGTCACAATAAGGGCACTTACGCACACACCAAGGCATATGGATATAAAGTGAAAGTGGAATATTTGCTGGATTTAAATGACTCAAAATAGAAGCTCAACAACAGAACCCTTTTATTTTAACATGACTCTATCAATCCGCTTATTATCATCACTTCACTATTCGGTTAGACTGAAACAACGAAGAACAATTAGATTGATAAAATGATCAAAATCACCAGCCAATTGCTATTTATTCTTCCTCTTACATTAGGTGTCGGTATTGCTATGGCATTTCAAACTGCAATTAATTCACAACTTAGAGAACATTTACACTCACCTCTTCAAGCTGCCTTATTATCTTTTTTGGTAGGGACAATTGTGCTTGCATGTATGGTTTATTTTCAAAACACAGCAAAACCCAGTTTTGGAGAACTGTCCCAAATTCCATGGTTTCTATGGGTCGGTGGATGTCTTGGGGTTTATGCCATCAGCATGAGCATTTATACTGCACCCAAACTAGGTTTTTTAACTTTTTCAGGCTTAGTTATTTTCGGCCAATTGACCATTTCAATGTTACTTGACCATTTCGGCTGGTTAGGTACAGAAAAAACACCTGTCAATTGGCAACGTCTTGTCGGCAGTATTGTCATTTTTATTGGTGTTATATTCACTCTACAACGCTAATTCTCCCTCAATTCAATAAGAGTATTTTTTGTGTCTCACGCGACAACCAAGCGGTTTGAACTTAAGCAATTATTTCATTTAATGTTTCCGATCTTAATCACCCAATTTGCTCAAGCTGGGCTTGGTCTTATTGATACCATTATGGCAGGTCATCTTTCTGCTGCTGATTTGGCAGCGATTGCTGTCGGTGTTGGTCTATGGATTCCAATTATGTTGTTATTTGCAGGGATTATGATCGCAACAACACCTTTAGTCGCTGAAGCACGCGGTGCAAGAACACCAGAGAAAATTCCGACTATTGCACGTCAATCCTTATGGGTTGCGGTCATCCTCGGCATCGTTGCTATGTTGATTTTGCAATGTATGCCGATGTTTTTACCTCTCTTTGGAGTACCTGCAAGCTTACTCCCCAAAGCAAGCCTATTTTTACATGCGATTGGCTTTGGTATGCCTGCGGTGATGATGTACGCAGCATTACGTAGTTATTCTGAAGCCCTAGGACATCCACGACCTGTCACTGCGATTAGCTTAATTGCATTGTTGGTCCTGATTCCACTGAACTTTATTTTTATGTACGGTTTGGGACCTATCCCTGCTTTAGGGAGTGCGGGTTGTGGCTTTGCAACGGCAATCTTACAGTGGCTGATGTTTATTACACTGGCGATTTACATTTCAAAAGCTAAGGCTTATAAACAAGCGCCCATTTTCACAAAATGGGAAAAAATTGATCCTGTATGGGTAAAACGCATCTTAAAGCTGGGGCTGCCGATTGGTCTAGCTGTATTTTTTGAGGTGAGTATTTTCAGCACAGGCGCGATTGTCCTGAGTCCACTCGGCGAAAATGCAATTGCGGCGCATCAGATTGCAATTTCTGTGACTTCACAATTGTTTATGATCCCATTATCTCTTGCCATTGCACTCACGATTCGTGTGGGCACTTATTATGGAGAGAAAAATTGGTATGCGATGCGCCAAGTTCAAAAAGTAGGGTTAATTAGCGCAACCATTTTTGCTGCTTTGACCATGACACTGATTGCTGTAGCACGCCCCTATATCGTGGCAATCTATACCAATGATATTCATGTCATTCCTGTCGCGATGTATCTGTTGTGGTTCGCAATGGCGTATCAACTAATGGATGCATGGCAAGTAAGCGCTGCAGGCTGCCTACGAGGCATGCAAGACACGCAAGCACCAATGTGGATTACCTTAATGGCATACTGGGTCATTGCTTTCCCAATCGGTTTATATTTGGCACGTTATACAATTTGGGGAGTAGCAGGTGTTTGGTTAGGATTGATTATCGGTTTAAGCATTGCCTGTGTATTCTTAATTGGTCGTTTATATTTAAACAATAAACGTTTAGCGCAACACATTAATCTCAACTCATAAAAACTTAATGCTGGTTTAATTTTATAATTGAAAGATGACAAGGATGTCATCTTTCAATTTGATCAAAATGTGCGATCAATCTCATAAAACTTTGGCTAAATCTTAAAAGATCGGGCTAGATTACATCTAAAGATTCCAACCAATAGATGCCCAATACATCCTGTAAGATCTAATCCATTCTCAACATCTACTTACATCCCTTAACATTTTGTTATAGGCAATTTAAGTTTTGTCACCTATGATCAGGGTATCACTTTAAAACTGAATCGAATGAGGTCAAGCGAATATGGCAAAACATGCAAGCTCTCCCAGTAGACGTTTTTTAAAACTGGCTGGTATGACCGCAAGTATTGCCAGCAAAAGCGTTGCCAACTCCATTCGTAATATCACCGCAGATGAAGAACAAAAAAACGCAGCACGCAGCCAACTATTTCAAGATATTGGCTTACAGATTGCCGATACATTGGGTGAAATGAAAGGTGCAGTGATGAAAGTCGGGCAAATCGCCTCACAATACAAAGACATTTTCCCACCTGAAGTGGCGAAAGCAATTGCTAAGTTACAACGCCAAGCCCCAGCCATGCCTTTTGCTGAAATCAAGCAGCAAGTCGAAAAAGAGTTGGGCAAACCCTTAAACCAAATTTTTAGCTCTTTTGAAACCGAACCATTTGCAGCAGCTTCGATTGGTCAAGTACATCGTGCGGTACTTCCAAATGGGCAAGCAGTTGTGGTGAAAGTACAATATCCAGGGGTTGACCAAGCCTGTGAAAGTGACTTAAAGCAAGTCCGCCTCGCATTACGCTTAATGGGCGTACTTAAGATTGATAAGAAGCTACAAGATCAACTATTTCAAGAAATTCAGGACAGCCTTTCTGCTGAATTGAACTACGAAATCGAAGCACAAAACCTCGAGGTTTTTAAAATTTTTCATGAGAAGTTGGATAATCAAATCATCATACCAACCGTCTATAAAGATTATTCGTCTCGCCGCGTACTAACGCTGAGCCTTGAACAAGGTGATTCCATTGAAACTGCCAGTACATGGTCAGTTGAAACCCGTAATCAAATCGGTCGTCGTTTGATTCGCGCTTTAGGACAAGAAATGTTTTTCTTGAAGCGTTTTCATTGTGATCCTCATCCGGGCAACTTCGCTTTCCGTGAAGATGGCAGTGTGATTATTTATGATTACGGTAGCGTCAAAACGCTATCCCCTGAAATCATTCAACACTTTAAAGCGTTGGTCAATGCAGCTCGCCAAGAAGATATTGCTCAGGTTGAAGATTTATTGGTTGAACTGCATTCAATTGCTGAAAAGCAGAAATTTCCAACCGAACTGTATACACAATGGATTGAAATTCTATTACGCCCGTTAAGTACACATTATGACTTTGCCGAAAATTCATCGCATCACGATGGAATGCGACTTGTTAAAAAATCGCTGAAATATTGGGATGTATTTAAACCTTCTCCAGATACGCTCATGGTCAATCGTACGATTTCAGGACATTATTGGAACTTGATTCACCTTAAAGTTCACGACAACTTAAATGATTTATTTGAAGAGCTTGTTCCAAATTACTAAAAACCCCCCTTTATTTTGAATAAAGGGGGTGAAATATTTTACCTACAAGTTATAGATCACTCACTTGAAAGCATTAGAATTGACTCCACATATTGTTACGTTATAACATACCTAAAAAATAGGAGTCATTTAAAATGCGTAAAGATATCCATCCTGCTTATCAACAAGTCTTGTTTCATGATACCAATGCTGATACCTACTTTTTAATTGGTAGCACACTCCAGACCAAACAAAGCAAAGAATATCAAGGCAAAGTCTATCCATACGTTACCCTAGATATTTCAAGCGCATCGCATCCGTTTTATACAGGTGAAGTACGCCAAGCAAGCAATGAAGGTCGTGTTGCCAGCTTTAACAAACGCTTTGCACGTTTTAATCGCAAAGGTTAATCTTGTTTTAAGTTTCATTCATTAAGCTATTAATATTGGAAGTCTAAGGCTATATCTCCTCCGCTTAGACTTCTTTTTTTATGTCTAGATTCTATACATCCTAGCGATCAGTTGATTTACCCACCACGCCAAACTCAATCGGTGTTTTCACATAGAATAAAGAAATCTCTTTACGATTCAGATAACTCAATAATTCGATTGCCTGTTCAGAGCTTACTGCAAATTGAATTTGTATAGGTCGATCCGCGAATCCAAAGAAACGAGCAGAATGAAATAAACCCTGATGATCAACACCCTCCAAACCCGCTCATACTGTCACTGTCGCCCCACGCAAATTCATTTGACTTGCGACTACCAACAATCCTTCACTAATCGCTTTCCCCTGAACATTATGGTTTTGTGTCGTACAAAAAGTAATTAAAAATCCATTCATTTCATCACTTCTTGGCTATGTGGCACTCAGCCATTGATGCAGGCTCATACCTAAGATGGTAAACAGCAATGATCCAAGCACATGAATCAAAATCGCAGCACAGGCATAACCCAATTTACCACTTTGTAATAAGGTAATAATCTCAGCCGAAAATGTTGAGAACGTGGTCAATGCACCACAAAAGCCCGTGATCACGAATAGTTTGTAATTGGGGCTGAGAGAGCTTTGAGAAAAATAGGAAATTGCAAAACCAATAATAAAGCCACCAACAAAGTTGACGGTGACCGTTCCTAAAGGAATATTGGGGAAAATAGGATTCAGCTTTAAACCCAAAAACCAACGTAACCATGCACCTAATACCGAGCCAAATGCGATTGAGAGTAAAGGATAGTACATGATTTACTCCACACACTGCGCTGGAGCTAAAATGATATTCAGCATGAATTTATAGCTAATTTTCTGAAGATTTTTCATTTGCGAACTCCAAAATGGGAACAGAGCACGCACAAACCTACGCCCCTGTTCAGGATAACGTAGGCATCATTAGCCAAAACGGCGGTTTGCAATAGGAGGAATGCCATCTCCTTTGTTCTAAAATAACATAATTTTTAGACAACTCAACTGCTGTGTATAAACACAAAGTTATCCACAATTTATTGAGATTCTGGCAATATTTTTTCTCCCACCACATAAAAATCCAGTTTAGGAACCACAAAAGTAAAAGCTGCGGTATCATCATCTAAACCCAATTGTTGCAACAATTGAGGAGCCTGTAATTTATCAATCTCAGCAGCCTGAATTTGTTGAAATTGCACAGGCATGTTGATATCCCCTTGCGACATCCGAGTCGGTTGGTCAGTCCATTCAGCCCACGCATGATCTTGATCCACCAAAAATTGAACGGCCTCCTCCCATGAGGAAAATAAGCTTTGCCAAGCCTCAGGTAAACGTTTCTGCATGCTGATGTGTATATCACTGCTAAAAGAATAATCTTCATCCATGCGAATACGAGTATGAATCGCGTTTCCATCTCGTTGATGCTGAAAATTTGGCGCATATTGCGCAGGCATCACATCACTGGCGAGGCGACCACCGATCACATACAGAGCTTGATCAACGATCACTTGTTCAAAGATTACAGTCTTGGGCTTTGATTCATCTAAATAAAAGCGCCAATTACTCTGCCGAGGTGAAGGCATTAGCTGGCGTAGTTTTCCAAGGAAAGTAAAGCCAAAATGCTGGTGCTGATAAGTTAAAATAGTAAAGATGGTTTTGCCCTGCTTTTCCCATAAAATAATAGGATCTGGATAACGCTGGCGAAGTTGCTCAACATCCACCAACCAAGACAAATAAACCACATTGCTCACCTGACTTTGTAAACGCATAAAAGGAAGTATGCGCATTACCATACGACGGAGTTGCAAGACAAAACGACAGCTTAATATCGGTGCGAAAAATCGCAATGTAGACCATGGTGAGGACCACCTTAAACGGTGTCTATTCATTATTATTCAAAAGATTGATGCTCGCTTTGAGCATAAACTGCCAAGATTACAACGTCCAGTTCAAATACGATGCTGTATTTAAATGTTATGATACGGGCATTACTTCACCAAATATGGAATTTTGAAATGGCTCAAAGCTTATTGGCACAACTTAAAGATGGTTCAGCAAAGTTTGCAGACGTATTGGCATTTATTGAAGCGCGTTATCAACATACGCCAACAGCCTTTCAAAATGGCGCACAATCAAATGCTGCAACCGAAAACCAAGGCAGCGCAAAAGTACTCAGCTTTGCGCAAATCGAAGGCTTAAATCAAGCGGAGACGCTCAGTTTATTTGCGGAACATTATGCATCTGTATTGGCGACACCTGAAGCAACAGATCATCAAAATATCCGTCAGTTTATGCAAAATGGCTGGGATGGCGTGAAGTTTGAAGGTAAAGCACTGACTGCAAAATAAGATAAAGGAGGTACTTAGCCTCCTTTTTTATCATCATTTTCTATTGTAATGTTAGGTCTAACCAGTTTAGATAAATTTGTTGTTAAACTATAAAAATCGCCACCCATTTTCCCAACACTATCGAGTTGCTGTTGATCAATCATCTGCCCATCCCATAACCGATCATCAACATAAATCGATTTAACATCCAGCAATACGACTGTACCTCCAGATGCTAAGCTACTGAGCTGAATCACCTCTCTTAATTGGCATTCATAACGCACTGGTGCATATTTTACTGCCAAGGCTGCGACCGCATGGCTCGGTTCAGACTCAATTTCAGCAAAATCAAACTCACTTTGCTCTGGAGGCAATACTGCACAAGATAAATTCATTTGTTCAAGCAGTTGTGAATTTACAATATGAATCGCACATTGTTGCGTCTCGATTAAATTTCTCAAAGTATCTTTATCTTGCCCATTTCTTGGATTGACTTGTGAATACCAAAGGATGGGAGGATGACAACTCGCAACGTTAAAGAATGAATAAGGGGCTATATTGGCTACGCCACTAGCAGAAATGGTACTGATCCATGCGATGGGTCTAGGCGTAATTCCCCCAACCAACAAACGATAGATCTGATTTGCATCTAACTCAGAGGTTTCAAAAATCATAATGCTTGCACTACCTACTTATGGGCGTTCGATATATTGTGGTAAATCATCTGTAATGCAGTCCCGTTCGCTTTACGGCAACGCTGACAATGGCACTGAACGATCTCACCAATTTCCCCCTGAATTTCGTAGCGGATGCCCTGACATAAACAACTCCCTTGATATACTGGCGATTGTTCAGACATATCATCATACGTCCTATATTTATTGACTACTCAAAACTAACACTATTCACATATCAAACAAAGTACAAAACAGCGTATTTATCTGCTTAAAAAATGTTGTACGCCTTGCCCTGCTGCTCGCCCTGTGGCAAAACAAGCCGTCAGCAAATATCCACCTGTTGGTGCATCCCAGTCCAGCATTTCGCCACAGCAAAACACATAAGGATTAGATTTCAATTGCAATTGTGGAGATAAAATATCTTGTTTGACCCCGCCCGCACAGCTAATCGCTTCTTCGATTGGACGGAAGCCATCTAAAGAAATACTGAGATGCTTGATCTGCTGCACCATTTGCTTGGCATCCGACCATAAGCTTTTATCAACGATTTCCCGAAGCAGATTAATTTTGACGGTATCCAGCCCTGCTTTGCGCCAAATATTGGTCATAGATTGCTTTTTATTGCCCTGTAATTTCTTTTCCAGTTGTTCAATCATAATATCAGGGAGTAAGTCCAGATGCAGTTGCAAGGGCAGATTCTGGGCTGCAAGCTGTCTTAACTCACGTCCCAGTTTATAAATAACTCCACTTTCAAAACCATAGTGCGTCACCACAATATCGCCATGCGTTTTATTTTCTGAATTTACCCATGCATTGACACGTTTCAGTGGCTGACCAAAACAGTCGTGCATAAATGGCGACCATTGTTTCAGCACCCCAGCATTGCTAGCCTGAAATGGTTCAATTTCATCGGTGGAAAGCCATTGCTGCCACGCGCCATCACTACCTAATTGTGACCATGACACTGCTCCGCAGGCCAAAATAATCGCATCATAAGTTGCACTAAATTGCTGAGTCTGATTTTCTATCGTGAGTTGATTGTTGGATAAATCCACACAACGATGACGATAATGGAATTTTACGCCCTTCTGAATCAATCGCTTTAACCAAGCACGAAGTAACGGTGCTGCTTTCATTTCTACTGGAAACACACGCCCTGAACTGCCGACATAGGAATCGATCCCAAGACCTTGCATCCAATTTTGAATCCACTGAGCATCCCATTGTTTCACCCAAGGGCTCAACCAATCGGTACGATCATAGCGTTGGATAAATACGTCTACAGGCTCAGCATGTGAGATATTTAAACCTGTTTTACCCGCCATTAAAAACTTGCGCGCTGCAGAAGGTTTTTGTTCAAACACATCAATTTGATAGTTGTATTGACTCAACACTTCAGCAGCCATCAAGCCCGCTGGACCTGCACCAATAATCGCAATGCGTTTAGACATCAAGGTTCTCTTGAATATTCTGCCCTTGCAATGGTGCAAAATCATCAAAACGGGTTGTATAGCCTTCTGGTTTTCGAATGATCAATTGTTGGCACAATTCACCACGCTCTAAGTACTTAATTTCAAAATGAGTACGTGCAGAATCTACTGCAATTTTCTGCTTTTCATATGGCAGTTTCCATAGCTCAATCAACTGCTGTTCAGCTTCATCAATATATTCAGGAATATTGCTTGCGAGCGTAATCGAGCCATTGGGCTGAAGACGAGAAAGTAAGAACTCAAAAAATGGCATATTCAGCCAACGTTGTGCAGGATTATGCGGCTCTGGATTTGGATAGAGAATAAAAAATTGTTCGACCTGTGCAGGATATAGGGCATGCACAATCCAAGGTAAAGCATCGGCATGAATCGGATTGAGATATTCACGCGGTTCTAGTTGATGCTGTTTTTGCATAGCCAGAAATTTTTCTTTGGTTCGTTCAATCGCATACAACGTGGTGTGTGGATTTTGCCCCGTAAACAACAAGGCATGTTTGCCTTTTCCAGCACCAATTTCGACACAAATCGATGTACTAGGAATGGCAATAAAATCACGAGGGGCTTGCATACGTTGTGCTTGAAATTGACGAATCGACATAATCTCATCAAACTATCTAGAAATCGGCATAAGTCTAACAACTCACTTTACTTTTGCCTAATCTATTTGTTTTATGTTTTAGGAATTTTCTATGCCACGTACATTTCCCTGCCCTCGTTGTGGTGAAGCCAGCACTTGGGAAGGTAATGAATTTCGTCCGTTTTGCTCAGAGCGTTGCAAACTAATCGATCTTGGGGCTTGGGCGAGCGATGAATACAAATTACCTACTCAAGATGCCCCTCAATCAGGCTTGCAACACCAAGAAGATGATTATGAGGACTAACCTGCTTTACTTGCCACAAAAGGATTAAATTGCTTTTCATAGCCGATGGTACTCATCGGTCCATGACCTGAGATAAACTGAGTTTCATCAGGCAAGCTAAAGCATTCACGCTGAATTGAATCAAGTAATTGCTGGTGATTTCCTTTAGGAAAATCAGTACGCCCAATCGAACCTTTGAACAATACATCACCGGTCCATAGCAAACCATGTTTGGCATTATAGAACATCACATGACCAGGCGTATGACCAGGCGCAAAACGGACTTCAAATTCATCCTCACCCAGTTTCAACGTTTCGCCCCCCTCTAACCACTGATCAACTTTGACAGGTTGTGGGATCGGGAAACCATAGCGTGCTGAGACTTCTTGGATCATATCAAGCCAAAACTGATCTTCTTTATGCGGCCCAATCACTGGAATATTCCATATCTCAGCAAGTTCACCCACCGCACCTGCATGATCAAGATGCCCATGCGTTAACCAAAGTGCTTTAACATTTAAACCGAGTGCTTCTACTTGTTGTTTGAGTACAGTAGCATCACCACCTGCGTCAATCAAAACAGCCTCTTTACTTTCACTATCCCAAAGAATAGAACAATTTTGGGCAAATGCAGTAACGGGTACAATTTTGACTTGCAGCATAAAAACCTCTGGCGAAATAAAACGTCAATTTAACGATGGGCTAAGGTATGAGTAAGGGCATCAAGATTAGCCTGAACTAGACTAGCAAGCAAATCAATATGCGCCTGATCGCTGTTCAAAGCAGGAATATAAGCATATTCCCCACCACCCGCATGTTGAAACAGTTCTTTATTCTGGATGGCCAACTCTTCCAATGTTTCTAAACAATCCGCCGAAAATGCAGGGCTCAATACTTGCACTGATTTAACTTTTTGCTCACCCCATTGCTGTAAAATCACATCCGTATATGGCTTAACCCATTCCTGCTTACCAAAGCGAGATTGGAAACTAATAGCCCATTCATGCTCATTTAGGTGCAATGCTTCAGCCACAAGTTTCGCTGTCATACGACAACGATCAGCATAAGGATCACCTTTATCCGCATACGGCTGCGGGATACCATGAAAAGACATCAATAATTTTTCAGGTTTACCATATTGGGCTTGATAAGCGACAACACTATCCGCCAATGCCTGAATAAACATGGGATGTTGATAATAATCTTTGATTAACGTCAGACCGGGTAAATGGCGTTGTTTAGGAATCCATTTTGCAAAAGCATCATAAAGGGGTGCTGTTGATGTTGCGGAATACTGAGGGAATAAAGGTAAAAGGATAACGTGCTCTTGTGGATTTTTTTCAAGCTGCTCAAAAACACCATATATGCTGGGTTGCCCATAGGTCATAGCAGGAACAACCGTTAAATCAAAAGGCTGATTTTCCGATTGTAAGCGTTGCTTCACCAATTCAGTTTGCTCAAGCACAATTTCTCGCATTGGTGAATCTTTTGACCATACAGAAGCATAAGCTTCAGCCACTCTTTTAGGACGGAATGTCAATACAAATAAATGTAAAATAATCCACCAAATCGGTTTCGGGATTTCAATTACACGTGTATCCGATAAAAATTGTTTTAAAAATCGACGTACTGCTGGCACAGTGGCTTCATCTGGCGTACCTAAATTTGCTAAAACCACAGTCACTTTTGGTTTTGGTGTAGCTGACATAGATCGCTTCCGCTATAGCTGAATTTCTTCAATTACTTTAGCAGTTTTATGATTATTTTTTAAATTGAATTAATGCATGGTCTTAAATTGAAAAACCCGATTACTGTCCAAAATGTTACTTTCTAATAATTTCTGCCCTTTTGAGGTCAATTGCCATAACATCCGTTGGCGATCATCACGACCAGTTGGCATAATCCATTCATTTTGACGCATTTGTGTTTTAATTTCATGGAGTGCACGAATATTGATTTGCGCGCGAGAAACAGCATGCGCGCGTGGCATTTCCTTGCGCGCATCATCCAGACCCGTTTCATTTAGATATTCATTCATGCGCTTGGAAAAATATTCTTCAGGTGTTGGAATCACAAATGATGAACCAAGCACATTCAGTAATTGTGCCCATGTCATTTTACGGAATGGTTTAACTTCTTTGAAATTACCATCTTGATAAGCATGCATACGATATTCAAATGAATAAATCTCATGCATTGATACCTTTGGAACAGTTGCAATCGGATCGACTTCTCGACTTCCAACTTCAGTTTCAAGTTGTTTTACTTTTGCACGCAAACTGTCAATTTCATCTTGTAAAACTTGCGTATTTTGCGGACGCACCCAACCGATCACAGGATAACGCTCTAACATTTGTGGCATATTCGAACGTACCGCAAGCTCTAAATCACGCAAAGTCCGATAAGTAAAAACTTGATCAACTTCATGTTGAAGCTGTTTTCTAAACTCTTTGAATTTTTCTCTCAATTCTAATTTATGATCATGTAATACAGCATCACGTGATTCAGGATCTTCATGCATGAATACAATCACAGGTTTCTGCTTCGTCATGGCGTAAATATATTCCAGATGCATGTAACCGACACCTGAAACGGATTGTTCGCCATACTGGCTACCTAATAAGATTACGACGTAATCACAGTCATCTATTTGACGACGAGCAATAGAGGTACTTAATGGTGTGCGCTGTTCTAAGCCCCACGAAAAGAAACCCATCCCAACCAAAGTTTGAGTCAAGACTGCTCGCTCTGGTTGCATTTCATTGCCAGACGTAGAAATAAACACTTGATAACGGGTATCTTGCATAGGCTAAGCCTCAATTCACTGATCAATAATTTTAAGCTATTTTGCTTAAATTTTATTAATAGATAACCTAGATCAAACCACAAATATGATTAGATTTTAAGCACTTAAGTAGTACTTTCATCCAAATTGCGAATCGTCCATGTTATTTGTTCTGGTACTAGATGTTTGAGCACTAATGATAACTCAATCGCATTATTACCACTGACATAACATTCAATACGTGTAATATTATGACTTATTTTGTCACATAATAACCTATTTTTTATTAAAATATATGCTGTTTGTCGTGCAACCGCTTGCCCAGAGTCAATTAACTTTAACTTTTCACCAAAAACCTGACGAATCGCATCTTTTAGGAAGGGATAATGGGTACAACCTAACACTAAAAAGTCCGCACCTTGAGCAACAACAGGCTGTAAAATTTCTTGCAATACATTCAAACAACCTTGACTCATTTGCTGACCTGACTCTACAAAAGGTACCAGTTTTAAACTGGTTACAGCGAGAACTTTCACCCCAGCAGGTTCAGCAAATTTGAGCATGACATCTTTAATCAATTGACCACGAAAAGTTGCTGGTGTTGCTAACACTGCTACAACTTTAGATTGGGTTTGGATCACAGCAGGCTTCAACGCAGGAACTAAACCTACGATTGGAAAACGCTCACCATAATAATCTCGCAAATAATCCAAACTAAAAGCTGAAGCAGTGTTACAAGCGACAACTGCAATTTTGCAACCTTGTCGATACAACCACTCAATTGCTTGAGCAGTAAGCTTGCGAATCTCTTGATCTGAACGCGCACCATAGGGAACATGCGCTGTATCTGCATAATAAAGAATGCGTTCATTCGGTAAATGTTGTGCAATTTCTTGTGCAATCGATAATCCACCAATACCCGAATCAAAAACCCCAATTGGCGCATCAGCAGATGCGTGTGGCATAGGATCCAATAAGAGAGGCATAGGTTGAACAACTGTCATACACACGTGAGCACTAATTTATCTAATCTTTTAAGCTTAAACCTCAGGTGCTCAAATGCAAGACCAAATCACCACTTTTTAACGTTAAAACAGCCTCACCTTGAGCATTTTCAGACAAAGAACCATAGTTCACGAGATGATAAAAACTTTGTCTCAGGATTAAAGCATTGATACCAAAACGTATATGTACATATGGGCGTAATTCACCTGCATATTCACGCATAAAAATAGGGTGTGTTTCATCCACAATCACGACGTCCTGATTGGTTGTAGAGACTTGCAAATAAGATTTTCCATCGATTTCAATTTGATCCACATGATTGATTAATAAAGGCTCATCTTCTACCTCAATTTCAATCTGCTCAACAGGTGTTTTAAGATAAAATTTACCCTCTTCTTTCCAAAGTACTTTAGTAAACAAATCCAATAGCGCCTGCCGCTTGATCAATTGACCTTCGTGCCACCATTCACCATTGGCTTTTACTTTCAAATCCATTTTGCCACAATGCTTTGGATGCCATTGGTCTAAAGGTGGAATTGACCTTTTGTGACTTTGCTGTACATCTTTTAAGTATTGTGAAATGTTCATTAAGTTTTTATCATCAGAAAACATGATTTTTCCCTGATTTTCTAAAGGGTTTTGTGGAGAATCATTTTCATTTATCATAGTTTATGCCTTGCTGACGAGAAAATATGACCGCTCAGCCAATTGGCGAGCCCAAGGTTTAAAACTATACTATCCCAAACGTTTGCAAGCACAATAGTAGCATTTGTGTTTGGCAATTCAGAACACTCATGGCAGCACCGAATCGCAATATTACGGTTGCCACCCTTAAAAATATGAGGAGTCCTACATGGAACACATCGAACGTGAAGCGATGGAGTTTGACGTAGTGATCGTAGGCGCAGGGCCTGCGGGTTTATCTGCTGCGATAAAAATTCGTCAATTAGCGATTGAAAACAACCTACCTGATCTTTCAGTGTGTGTTGTTGAAAAAGGCTCTGAAGTAGGTGCGCATATCCTTTCTGGTGCTGTACTTGAACCACGTGCCATGAATGAATTGTTCCCGAACTGGAAAGAAGAAGGTGCGCCACTCAATGTACCTGTAACGGGCGACGAAACCTATTTCTTATTGTCTGATACGAAAGCACAAAAAATGCCGTATTGGATGGTACCAAAATCGATGCACAACGAAGGAAACTATGTTATTTCCCTCGGTAATGTTGTGCGTTGGTTAGGTCAAAAAGCTGAAGAGCTTGAAGTTTCTATTTTCCCTGGTTTTGCTGCTTCTGAAGTGCTTTACCATGAAGATGGTACGGTAAAAGGGATTCAAACAGGTGATATGGGAATTGGCAAAAATGGTGAGCCAACACATAACTTCACGCCGGGTTATGAACTCCATGCAAAATATACGCTATTTGCTGAAGGTTGCCGTGGTCACCTCGGTAAGCGCCTAATTGCAAAATATAATCTTGATAAAGATGCTGATCCGCAACATTACGGTATTGGTATTAAAGAACTTTGGGAAATTGACCCAGCTAAGCATAAGCCTGGTCTAGTGATGCATGGTGCAGGTTGGCCATTATCTGAAACAGGTTCTGCGGGTGGTTGGTGGCTATACCATGCTGAGAACAACCAAGTAACTTTGGGTATGATTGTGGATTTATCTTATGAAAATCCAAATATGTATCCATTTATGGAAATGCAACGTTGGAAAACTCACCCAACGATTAAGCAATTCCTTGAAGGTGGTAAACGCATTTCTTACGGCGCACGTGCAGTTGTAAAAGGTGGCTTTAACTCTTTACCTAAACTGACTTTCCCAGGCGGTTGCTTGATCGGTGATGATGCTGGTTTCTTGAACTTTTCAAAAATCAAAGGCTCTCACACTGCAATGAAGTCAGGTATGTTGTGTGGCGAGGCTGTATTTGAAGCAATCGCAGCGGGCGTCGTAAAAGGTGGTGATCTTGCAATTGCTCGCGTTCTTGAAGGCGACGATCATTTTGCTAAAGAGTTAACGACTTATACAGATAAGTATAATAACTCTTGGTTAAAAGAAGAGTTATATCAAGCACGTAACTTTGGTCCAGCGATGCACAAGTTTGGTACTTGGATTGGTGGCGCATTTAACTTTATCGATCAAAACATCCTTAAAGTACCATTTACCTTACATGACTTAAAACAAGACTTTGCTGCACTTAAAACTGTAGATGCATCGACGTTCAAACCAAACTATCCAAAACCAGATGGTAAGTTGACCTTTGACCGTTTATCTTCAGTATTCGTATCAAATACAGTGCATGAAGAGAACCAACCTGCTCACTTAAAGCTAACTGATCCATCAATTCCAGTGAATGTAAACCTACCGAAATGGGATGAGCCTGCTCAACGTTATTGCCCTGCTGGTGTTTATGAAGTGATGGAAAATGATGACGGTTCTAAACGCTTCCAAATCAACGCTGCGAACTGTGTACACTGTAAGACTTGTGATATTAAAGACCCATCACAGAACATTACATGGGTAACGCCAGAAGGTGGCGGTGGTCCAAACTACCCGAATATGTAATTTTTAATTTGTGCTGAAACTTAGTTTTTAGTACGAATTAAGCTAAGAAAGCCTCATGAAATATGAGGCTTTCTTATTTTAATCTTTCTGTTTTTCATCAATTTTTTTATATTGTTTTGATAACCAACTTAAGCTCTTCATCTGCTTGCCAAAACGTCGACACGAACTACACATCACCACATGAAACTGTAAGGCACTCATTTCTTTGAAGTTCAGTGTCCGATCTTGTTTTTCTGAAAGCAATTGGGTCGCTTCTCGGCACGTCAACATGAACAATCCTCCTGAAGTAACCATTTGTTTTCTAAGCATTCACGTAGTCTGGCTCGACTGCGATACATTAGAACGTTCAAGTTTGAGATACTTAGCTCTAATTTCTCACAGATTTCATCTGAACTAAGTTCAATCATTTCCCGCAACATAAACACTTGTGCATACTTTGCTGGTAAATGATTCAAACAGGTATCGAAAATCATCCAAAAATCTTGCTGCTCCATCATTTCCTCAGGATTCAACCATGCTTTTGGTCTTTCTGATTTTTGCCAATGCCCTGAAGCATCAAACAACTCATCCACGCTTCGCGCGTTTTCTTCTGTATCAAACAATTCAGACATACTGACTAAACGTTGCTTATGACGAATCAGATCAACAATTTTATTTTTTAAAATAGCGAATACCCATGTTTTAAATGCTGATCGACCAGAAAAAGAACCTGAATGTTGTAAAGCACTGACCAAAGCTTCTTGCACAACATCCTCAGCTTGATGAAATGAAGAAAGTTGCAATACTGCAAATTTCATCATTTGTTGTCGTAGTTCCATCAGAAAATCATCGTTATACAGTTGCTGCGATGCATTAGCATTCGATGTTGTCATTTCAGGCATCGCGTTTCTCACTATGCTAGTCAGGTTTGTATAACAACTCTAAGCGGATCAAATCTTCTGCAAGTTCATCCAGTTGAGTATTCACTTCACTGAACGATAGATCAGGAATTATTTGCTGGATAAACTCAGCGAGTGCTATTCGCGGCAATGGTTGTTGTGCTAATTGCTCTATTAGATAAGCGGTTAATGGAGTCAATATTTCAACACAAACCCGATCATGTTTGTTTCGCCAAACCATGATGGCACTTGGAGCGGGATCTTTGTTAATTTGATTGATTGACCACTGGTAAACAGTATATTGATACACCAACACCCAAACTTGTGTAGTCAGCTGCCAATTTAATTCGGCATTCAAACTGACATCTTCAATTTCAAGTGTATCCAAGTACAGTTCAAGCCATTCGTATTGCAACAGCTCAGCAAGCCACGGATATTCAACTAAAATAGGATGCTGCTTTTCTGTGAGAAACTCTCTGAATTGCAACGAGATATCGTTATAAAGCGGTGACTGATTCTGAGATTCTCGAAAAAAATCCGTCAGTAACTGTTGCCATTGCTGTTCAGGCAACAAAGATCGAGCCACCGGATAAACCAAATTGATAAATGAGCAAACATTGTTGAACAAGAGTTCTCGATAAACTTGCATACGACCCAAAGCAAAAGGCACTGCTTTTACTGAATTTGGATCACGCAGCCAGTTACAAAAATCATGTTGGGTCTGCTGAAAAGTATGCTCATTCATACTCATACATTCACCCCATCGACCAAATTCTGGCTCATTGGGATTAGTGTGTGTTGATTTGAATATTGATGCTGTAACTGCTGAATCTTATTCAATTCACTCTGAAGTTGCTGCCATGTTGGGATATTAAAATCGCGCTCTAATAACGTTGGTTTCACACCACATACCTGATAAGTGTATTCCAACAATGCCCACACGGGATCACATACTTCAGCACCATGAGTATCAATGAGTAAATCTGTACTCACCTGTTCATGCCCTGCTATATGTAAATAACGAATACGTTGTTTCGGCATAGCTTCAATGAAAGCATAAGCATCTGCTTGGTGGTTGATACTATTTACATAAACGTTATTCACGTCCAACAATAATTCGCAATCTGCTTGTGTGATTACTTCACGGACAAACTCTGCCTCGGACATTTCAGCATTCGGCATAAGATAAGTAGAAACATTTTCTAATACTAATCTTCGCCCTAAAATATCTTGAACTTGAGAAATTCGTTCCACTACATACTTCACAGCAGCTTCAGTCATTGGGATAGGCAAGAGATCGTATAGATAGCCACCATCATTGGTATAACTCAGATGTTCCGAATAAATCTCGACTTGATAAGAATCTAAGAATTTTTTGATTTGATGAATAAAATCAATATTTAAGGGATGAGGACCACCAATCGACAAAGAGAGTCCGTGACAAATTAATGGAGATTTTTCTACACACTGAGCTAGAAGTTTCGCATGTCGACCACCAAAGCCCATCCAATTTTCTGGAGCAACTTCAATAAAGTCAGGATGGTGAGTCGCACCTAAAAATGCCTCGATAAAATCTCGTCTTAGACCAAGACCCACACTTGTGATCGCATCCATAAAGAATCCCTTTGGTGAATGACAGCCATCTTTTTAGATGCTGTCATTTACCGTATGCATAAGGCTTAGTGAGCGCCGCACTTCCCATCAGCCACTTTCTTGTCAGCACCACATTTTGCATCTGCCATTTTTTTGTCTGCACCGCATTTAGCATCCGCAGCTTTTTTATCTGCGCCGCATTTTGCATCAGTAGTTTTGTGTTGTTTTTTCGCTTTATCTGAACCACATTTCGCTTCACCACATTTTGCATCTGCAGTTTTAGTCACATGTGTTTCAGTCGTCGTCGATGCTGCCGAAACTTGGGTTGCTGCACCAACCATAGATAATGCAACTAAAGCGGCAACCGAAGTCATTGAGTTTAATTTATTCATTGTGAAGTTCCTTTTAAGTAAATATTGCTTTTGTACTAGGTACATAATATTAGACGTGCGAACAATCAAATTATTACAGTCAAATTTAGATTTTTTTTGTGTAAGAAATCAAAAATTCAAACGACTAATAACTAATAAAACTTATTCGTTGTGAATTTCTCATGAAAAATCTAATTTATTCTTTACATAAACGCTATCAGAATTTGGGTTCCAACTTAAATTATTTTGATGGAATCGCTTCTTTAGCGCTTCGCCTATATTTAATTCCTATTTTTTGGATGGCTGGGCACAATAAACTACAACATTTCAATGATACAGTTGAATGGTTTGGCAATAGTGAATGGGGCTTGGGCTTACCCTTCCCATTGGTTATGGCTAGCCTTGCAATTTCGGCTGAGTTAGGTGGTGCTGTCTTACTTGCATTAGGTCTTGCAACGCGACTGATTTGTATTCCATTGATCATCACTATGCTGGTCGCTATCTTTACCGTCCACATTCAAAATGGATGGCAAGCGATTGCTGATCCACATGCTCCTTTTGCAAATATGCAAGTGATTGAATCAGCTGAAAAACTAGAGAAAGCGAGAGAGATTCTGAGCACTTATGGAAATTATGATTGGCTTACATCAAGTGGCTCATTTGTCATATTGAATAATGGCGTTGAGTTTGCAGTGACCTATTTGGTTATGTTGGGTGCACTACTGGTTCTTGGCGGTGGAAGATATGTAAGTTGTGATTACTGGATCAGTCGAAAAGTAATTAAATCAAAAAGATAGGTGCATAAACACCTATCTTAATAGTGAAAGTGCGATCAACCACATGATACAGCCAATCAATAGATCTAAGACTTTCCAAGCTTTAGAATTTGCAAATACAGGACGCAATAATCTCGTCCCAAATCCTAAACTAAAAAAGAATAAAAATGACGCTGATACTGCCCCACTAGCAAAAGAGATCTTATCTGCATATTGAGCAGATATAGAACCTAATAATACAACCGTGTCTAAGTAGGCATGCGGATTTAACCAAGAGAAACTGAGACATAAAACTATCGTTTGCCAGAAAGTCGTTGTTTCTTGTTCAGAGGCAATTAAACCTGACTGCGAATTATAAGCATTGTAAAAGCTGCGGGCGCCGTAAATAAACAAGAAGAGTGCGCCGAAATACTTCATAGCTTGAATCAACCATGCTTGTTGACTCAATATTGAAGCAAATCCAAACACACCTAAACAAATTAAAAATGCGTCTGATAAAGCACAGATCAGACATACCCAAAATACATGCTGTTTGAGCAATCCCTGCTTTAAAACAAAAGCATTTTGTGCACCAATTGCGAGAATCAGTGAAAGTCCCAGCGCAAAACCTGAGAAATAGGTCGAAAGCAAACGATTAACCTTTTTGTACTAAATAATGATATTCAGTATTGCTATTTTCGTCTAAAGACTCTTCTTTTAATAATAGTTCATGCCCTAAATGCATACAGAATTTGGGAATATCCCAAGATGTAGAAGGATCAGTAGCAAACACCTCGACGATATCACCCGACTTTGCCTTGCGGATAGCCTGATGCAGCATCATCACAGGCTCAGGACAACGTAAACCTCTAGTATTAAGTTGAACAGTGGGAAGTTGAGGTTGTTCGGACATCATCATACTCATATATTTTAATATTCACATTTTAACATAAAGTAAGTCGATAAAAATCATCAACAGCTTTTTGAAAAACTGTACATTTTTCGCATCGTTTTATTGATGCATATCCGCTTTTTCTTCGGTATGATGAAAATCATCTAATTGATATAGAGAGTCTTTAGGAAAGATCATGGTCGAGGAATCCAGTCCGTCGTGGGGTATGCGTGGCTTAAGAAAATGGTTAGGTACTGCACCTGAAACCCGCGATGAATTACTCAGGTTAGTTCAAGACTCACGTCGTTTTTTAGAACCAGATACTGTTGCTATGCTTGAGGGTGTTCTCGATCTACCAGCAACAAAAATTCGGGAAGTCATGACGCCACGTACAGCAATTATCAGCTTACAGGAAGATGACCAGTTACTTGATATTCTGCATGTGCTGATTGATTCAGCGCATTCACGCTTCCCTGTGTTTTCAGCAGATCAAAGTGACAATGTAGTGGGTATCCTTTTGGCCAAAGACCTATTGCCTTTCTTAACTGAGCGCAATGTCAAAGTCGATATTCGCGCTCTGATGCGCCAACCTTTGTTTGTACCTGAAAGTGCACGTTCAGACCAAGTGTTACGTATGCTTAAAAACACCCAAACACATATTGCGATTGTCATCGATGAATATGGTTCAACTTCTGGCCTAGTCACCCTTGAAGACATTCTCGAAGAGATCGTCGGTGAAATTGAAGACGAACACGATATTGCCGATGAAGAAGCACTATATATCGTACCTGACAATGATCCCACTACAGCCAATACATGGATTGTGCAGGCACTTACACCAATTGAACATTTCAACACTATTTTAGATGCTGATTTTTCTGATGATGAAGTTGAAACTATGGGCGGTTTGCTGCTGCAAGAGATTGGTTTAGTGAGCGATTTACAAGGTCAAACCATTGAGCTTGGAGATTGGCAATTTACCATTATTGAAGCAGATGCACGCACTATTCATCTGATTCGAGCTGTACGTCAATGAGAGCCTATTTTGAAAAGCTGTTAAAAACTTCTCAACCGCAAAAACAGTTACCCTTTATTTTCCCTCTTTTGATTGCACTCATTTCAGGTGCAATCTTTAGTTTAGCTTTAGCACCTTATTATTTTTGGTGGCTAGCGATTCTATCACCAGCATTGCTTTATGCGGTGTTACGACAGCGTAACCCACTCCAAGCTTTTGCGCTAGGTTGGGCCTATGGTTTTGGTTTATGGTTTGTCGGCGCGTTCTGGCTCTTCACCTCTATCCATACTTATGGTGATACCAATGCATTTTTAAGCATTTTGATGATTGCCTTTATGGCAGCAGCCATGGGTTTATTTACAGCTTTTCAAACATGGCTGTACCGTCGCTTTTTTCCAGAAACCCCACTCACCTTTGCACCACTCTGGGTACTATTTGAGTGGGCAAAAACTTGGGTATTCACAGGTTTTCCGTGGTTGTTTGCTGGATATGCATTTACTGAACGGCTACTGGATGGCTATGCGCCTTTATTTGGCATTTATGCAGTTTCATTTGTGGTCATTGTGTTGGCATGTGCTTTGGTCGAAATTTTAAATCGTCGTTGGTTCTGGGCTATTCCTTCTGCACTACTGATAGCGGGTGCATGGGGTGCTGGATTCATCCAGTTTGTTCAGCCAAAAGCTGCCAAGCCACTGAGTGTGTCTCTGATTCAGGGCAATATTCCTCAAGACCTGAAATGGCTGACTGAATACCAGATCAAGACTTTGGAGATTTATGCAACCCTGACCCGTGCCGAATGGGGTCGTGATCTTATCGTTTGGCCTGAATCATCAATTCCCTTATTTCAAACGGATATTCCAGACTTTTTAAAAGCAATGGATATTCAAGCAAAAAAAGCAGATAGCGCTTGGGTGACTGGCATCCCTTACTGGGATCTGCCAAAGTCTCAACAAGTGGGTGAACCCTTATATTACAATAGTATTATGGCTTCAGGCAGTGACTCGCATGGCTTGTATAAAAAACAACGTCTTGTTCCATTTGGCGAATATATTCCTCTTTCAGGAATGCTGAAATGGGTTTTACCTGCGATGCAAAATGATATCAGTATGAGTGGTTTTTCACGTGGAGAACCCAACCAAGAGCCCCTAACCATCAAAGGACATGCGCTTGCTGCTGCCATTTGTTATGAAGTAGCTTATCCTAATCTGACCCGTCGTAATGCGATGAATAGTGACTTTTTAATTACTGTTTCAAATGATGCTTGGTTTACAGGTACAGCAGGTCCTTGGCAACATTTACAAATGGTACAAATGCGCGCCAAAGAAAATGGTCGCTGGTTTATTCGTGCTACCAATACAGGCGTGACTGCGTTTATTGACCACAATGGCCATATCGTGAAACAAGCACCTCTGGATGAAGAGTTCGTATTACGTGGTGATTTACCTGCAATGCAAGGGCAAACGTTATATAATCGTTTGAGTGATTATCCAATCTTGATTTTCTCACTATTATTGTTAGTGATGGGATGGATTTATCGCCCACGTAAAGTCGATGTTTCCTTTAAGTCACGGCGGTAAGATGAAAAGAGCGTTTGAATCAACGCTCTTTTTTTATAACGGGATTGATCTTTGAGTTACAAGACCAATCGCAATTGCACGGATAAATATGCAACTAGACTCGATAAAAACAACATCGGAATATAGCGGTAAGCCTTAAACAACAATTGCTCATATCTAGAAATCATCTCCTGATTATCCCATACGGTTGTTTTTAAGGCACTTAGAAAACACAGTACAAACCATGCACTCAACATGTTTAATGCAAAAAAACCAATCATGATCTGGCTGCTACCTTCTGTAGCATGCCATAAACTTAAAGCCCCTTCTGTAATCGGCAATAACATTAAAATCAGTAAGACAGATTTAAGCATTGCCCAATGAAACTGATTCAGTTCATCCAACATAAAAAATGCTTTCATTTGCTCACTCCATGCCTGATTTAAATGGTCTGAATTTATTATGCAAAGCTTTGATTTAAAGGAAAAGTCTATTTACCTACACAATTCATTGTTTCTTGTAACCATTAAGTATGGGAATAATTCTTATTATAAATCTCACATAGTTAATATTTTATTTTTACATATTTTTCAAAAACTTAAACAAAAATTATTAATCAACAAACATTATCACTTCACTCTTGATTTATTTAATCAAAAAATGAAGTGATATTTTATTCAAGGATTATGGCTGATAATAAATATCGGCATCATTACCCTCGCCGCCTTCTTTACCATCCGCACCAAACGAATATAAATCAAACGCGCGACCTTCACGGCCAGGAATCACATATTGAACATCATTTTCCCAACTGTCTTTTGGATAACCACCTTTAACATAACCACCTGGCAACCAGTTTTTAGCGGCCGCAGGTTTGTTGACCAAAGCATCTAAACCACCATCTTGCATCGATGGATAACGACCATTATCGAGCTTATATTGATCCAAAGCACCAGCAACACCTTTGAGTGTAATACTGGTGGTATCAACTTTGGCTTTTTCTCCACGTCCCATCACATTGGGTACAATCAGCGCAGCCAAAACACCTAGAATTACAATAACAACCATCACCTCAATGAGGGTAAATCCTGAGGCACGATTCATTCGAGCAACGCTCGACCCTGCCGCAAGGCGAGAAGCTGTGCTTCGAGTGGCTGGATTAAGATTATACTCGGACTCTGAGTTGCAAGATTCCGCGAGGGTAGAAGCATTCAAGCTACGTCCAACATTTTGTTTATCTATTAAATTATTCATATTCATCTCTTACATCTTACTCATCAGATCATATTGTTCATATTAATAATTGGCAACATTACTGCAATCACAATCACCAATACAATTGCCGCCATAAAAATCAGCATCAAAGGTTCAAGCAAGGCCAGTAATGTAGAAATAAAGGTCGTCACCTCACGATCTTGCATGGTCGATGCACGATCCAACATCCGATCCAGTTCACCTGACGCTTCACCACTTCGAATCATTTGTACCATCATGGGTGGGAAATAACCGCAACGCTCCAATTGTGTTGCTAAATTACCACCTTCTGTTACACGCTCCATCGCGACCTCAATCGCATCGCGAATCACCCAGTTATTACTGACTTCCGCGCCAATGCGTAACGCTTCAACCAAAGGTACACCTGAACGGGTCAAAATCGACAGCGTACTGGCAAAACGTGCCGCATTTATACCACGCGAAAGTTTACCAAATAGTGGCAATCTGAGTGTTAATCGGTCAAAGGCATAATGCCCTGCAGTCGTTTTGAGGAAACGAGTAAACAGAATCATGGCAATAAAAGCGAGAATCAGCATAGCAATCCAAGTATGCCGAATAAAAGCACTGGCTTTCATCAAGGCAACCGTAATCCATGGCAAGGCTTCTTTACTTTGCTCAAAAGTCTTGACGATTTCAGGCACGACATAGGTCATTAGACCCATGACAATTCCGAAAGACATCAACATCAGTACAATCGGATAAATCATCGCGCCCTGAATTTTCTTTTGCATAGCAAAGCGGTTTTCAGTGTAATCCGAAAGCTGATCTAGAATCAGGTCCAGATGCCCCGAACGCTCACCTGCCGCAACTGTGGCAATATAGAGCTCAGGAAAACGACCAGATTGCTGCATGGCCTGAGCCAGTGAATGACCTTCCAGCACTTTGGAACGCACAGCGATCAACAGGTTTTGCACATGGGCCTTTTCACTTTGCTTACTGACCGCACGCAAGGCTTCTTCCAGCGGAATACCTGCTGCAACCAGCACTGAAAGCTGACGGGTCATCAACGCCAGGTCATAGGCACTAAAACCCTTTCTAAACCATGAGCGTTGTTGCTGTTTGTCTTTTTGCTCAACTGCATCGACCGCAATCGGTGTCCATGCTTTATCGCGTAACTGTTGACGAATTTGGCGTGCAGAATCCCCTTCCAGCACACCTTTATGTTGCTTTCCAGAGGCATCAAGCGCGGTAAATTGATAAGCAGGCATGGTTCTGTTCTAATTGTCCCAAAATAGTTGTTGTTACAGTTGCATCCGTGTTTGAAATGAAATCTGATGCTTTCACAAGAAATTCATCGACATAACACTTTGCACTTTAGCATAATTCCATGACATGCAGTCATGCCATTTTACCCATGAATGAAGCCTATATGCCTAGTCAAAATTCTAACGCGATTCTGTACCGTATTCGAGTTGCAATACCCGTTTATGTTTACGACACGTTTGACTACACGGTCAGCGCTGAACAATACGCACAAGCTCAAATCGGTGCACGTGTCGCGATTTCTTTTGGACGGCAAAATCTCGTGGGAATCATTACGGAGAAAGTTGATCCAAACGAAGCATTTACAGGGCAATTCAAACTTAAACCCATCACAGAATTACTCGATCAGGAATCGATTTTAGACCAACAAGTTTTAACTTTGTTGACATGGTCAGCCCAATATTACCAATTCCCGATTGGTGAGGTGATGCAAAGTGCCCTGCCTACTTTATTAAGACAAGGGCGCGCCTTAGACATTCTGTTTCATTTATGGAAAATCATCCCTCACAATGACCCCAATGCCTTATTAAAACGCTCTCAAAAACAATATGATGCCTATCAGATGTTAAAACTTCATGCACATGGAGCCACCGAGAATATACTTAACCTGAGTGGTGTAGAAACCTCAACTTTAAAGGCATTAGAAAAAAAGGGCTTGGTTGAATGCTGCCTAGAACCGCATGATTTCACCCCTACACCTGTGCAATTGGCTCAAGTACCTTTAACACCGAACGAAGATCAAAAGAAAGCCATTCAACAGGTCCTCAAAGCACAACATCACTATCAGGCATTTTTACTCGATGGTTTGACTGGCAGTGGCAAAACTGAAGTTTATTTGCAAGTCATGCATGAGGTGTTAAAACAAGGCAAACAAGTATTGGTACTGGTGCCTGAAATTGGCCTAACCCCGCAAACGGTCGCTCGTTTTAAGTCACGGTTTCATTGCGATGTGGCTTTACTGCACTCAGGCTTAAATGACTCAAAACGTTTACAAGCATGGCAACATGCACAAACGGGCAAAGCTTCCATTATTATTGGGACACGTTCAGCAATCTATACCCCACTGCCGCATTTGGGCTTAATCATTCTAGATGAGGAGCATGATCTCTCATTTAAGCAGCAAGAAGGTTTTCGTTATCATACCCGTGATGTCGCGTTGTATCGTGGCCATTTGCAAAACTGCCCTGTCATTCTCGGTTCAGCCACCCCAAGTATTGACAGTTATCACTTGGTGGAATCGGGCAAGTTACATTTGCTTGAGTTGAATCAGCGTGCGGGCATCGCTGTACTGCCGAAAATGTATGTGGTGGATTTAAAAATCGCAAAAAAGAAGCACGGACTCAGCCAAACGCTCATCGAACAGATCAAACATACTTTAGAACGTAAAGAACAAGTGCTGATCTTTTTAAATCGACGTGGTTATGCGCCGATCCTGATGTGTGAAAGCTGTGGTTGGCAAGCCAACTGTCCATATTGTGATGCGCATTTTACTTTGCATTCACAGCCCTACCATCATTTGCATTGTCATCATTGCGGCACCATCAATCGTCTGCCTAATCATTGTCCTGCATGTCAGAAACAAAGCTTAAAAACGATTGGGGCAGGAACAGCAAAACTTGAAGAACATTTACAGGAGCTGTTCCCACATCATGAAGTGATTCGGGTCGATCGTGACAGCACCAGTCGAGTCGGTAGCTGGCAAAAAATCTATGATCGCATTCAGCAAAATAAACCGAGCATTTTGTTGGGCACACAAATGCTGGCAAAAGGCCATCATTTTCCGCATGTTACCCTTGTTGCGATTTTAGATATTGATGCAGGACTGCTCAGTGTTGACCCACGTGCACCTGAACGAACTGCACAGCTGATTGTGCAAGTCGCTGGCCGTGCTGGTCGTGGTGAGCATAAAGGCAGTGTTTATTTGCAAAGTTTGCGTCCGGATCATCCGATGCTGACCACATTGATTGAACATGATTATCGTACTGTCGCCAAACAAATGCTGGCTGATCGCAAAGTTGCCCTGCTACCACCTTATCGTTATGCAATACTGGTTCGGGTTGAATCTAAAGATCGCGACTATAGCCAACAATTTTTAGCTGATATTGCACAAGAATTACGGACAATGGCTGGAGATTTAGTTGATATTTGGGGGCCCATTCCCGCACCAATGGAACGTAAAGCTGGTCGTTATCGCGCGCATATGGTGATTTTATCCACTGATCGCGCCAAACTGCACTTTTATTTACGTCAATGGTGGCAACAAGTGGTACATTTACCACGTCAGCATTTGCTCAGACTCTCGATCGATGTTGACCCACAAGAGTTTAGTTAAATCAGTGGTTTATTAAATTTTGTGATATTAAAAATCATTTCCAAAAAATAAAAAAATCAAACTATTCGTAATAAACATTAACTTTGCAAATGAAAATAATTATAATTAGCATTATCTTTGTAAGATTATCATTTCACCATGCGATTCCGTACCTCCTCCCTCGCTTTTTCTATACTTGCTGTCATGGCAAGTCATACTTTTGCTCAATCTGAACAACAGCAAGATACCGTATCTTCTACCTCAACACAGGTCTTGCCGAAGATTAAAGTTCAGGCAGAAAAACAAGAAAAAAATAGCTATGCAGCAAAGACTGCCACAGCTGTGCTCAGATCAAATGCCCCTTTATTTGAAACAGCCCAATCAATTAGTGTGGTAACCAATCAGCAAATCGAGCAGAAACAAGCAAAAACCATTTCCGAAGCTTTAGAAGGCGTGGCTGGTGTGAGTTCTGGACAATATGGTCGTCGTGGTTGGGATGATTTTATTATTCGTGGACAAATTTCAAGCTCACAAACCTATATTGATGGTTTACGAGTACAGACATCAGACAATGTACTAAGAGCAGAAGATATTTCAGGCTTAGAATCGATCGAGGTCGTCAAAGGTCCTACTTCTGTTGGCTTCGGTTTTGCTTTACCTGGTGGTTTAGTCAACCTAACCACAAAGTGCCCACAGGCAGAAACCGCTTATCGGGGAACTTTAAGCTATGGTAGCTACAACCTCAGAGAAGGCACTTTTGATATTAACTATGCACCGAATAACACAGAGAAAGGTGCTTTCCGTCTCGTTGGTCGAGTCTCTGATCAAGATGATCCAACCGATTATGTGTATTTCAAAAACTATTACATTGCGCCGTCTTATAACTTTGATTTAGGTGAAAAGGACGATTTATCTGTTATTGCCAGTTATCAGCACCGTGAATATGTTCGCCAACAGGGCATTCCACATGGCAATAGTTCAACCTATAAGAGTTATTCACACAATCTTTTCTTTGGTGAGCCAGATCACGGCTATAACGTTGATGTCTATCGTGCTGGAGCAAACTATGCACATTATTTTGATAATGGTTGGACCTATAAACAAAACTTTGCTGTCACCAAAACAGATACTCAAGGTGATGCCGTTTTAGCTACGAGCAATACCACATTGCCAACCATTAAACGTGCAGTTAACAATCAAGATAAGCAAGATATCAACTATGCGTTGGATAGTAATTTACAGCGCAACTTTAATTTTGGACGAGTCAATTATGATGTCATGGTTGGCTTGGATATGATGAAAGAGCGTAGTGATTATTACCGCCGAACAGATACTATTAATTCATTCAATGCGGATAATCCAAGTTATGGTATTACCAGCGTAAAACTGGGTACACCAACTCAAGAGCTGACTTATAGTCAATATGCAGGTTTATATCTTCGCAATACGATTAAGATTGATGACAACTGGATTATTGGCTTATCTGGACGCCATGACTGGACTCAAGTTGAAATTGACAATATCTTAAAAAACACTACGACACAGAACTCTGATCAAGCCTTTACAGGTAGTGCCTCTGTCATGTATCGCATCAATGATATGTTTGCGCCTTATATTAGCTATGCGACTTCATTTATGCCAGTGACAGATACAGGTGCAAATGGCGAATTACTCGATCCTGAAGAAGGTAAACAAGCAGAAATCGGTATTAAACTTCAAGCCTTAAATCAACGCTTGCAAGGTTATGTTGCTTATTATGACCTCACACGTAAAAATGTAACTGAATCAGATGCCAGTGGTGATTATTCCATCCAAACAGGTGAACAAAAAACCAAAGGCTTTGAAGCTGAAATGGCAGCATCTTTGACGGATCAATGGAATGCATCTGCCACTTATAGTTACATCCCAACTGCGAAAGTGATGGAAAGTGTAACGGAAAGTGAAATTGGGAAAAGAGCCAACCATGTACCTAAAAATGCGGGAACATTATCGACTCAATATTATTTTAGTCCTGACAAACTAGGCTGGAATATCGGTGCAGGCATTCGCTATCAAGGTTTACGTACCGCACAACGTGGAACAGCCTATATTGAGTTACCAGGCTATACAGTGTTTGATGTTAATGCAGGTTATGAGGCAAAACATTGGGGAGCTGGCTTAACGATTAAAAACTTCTTTGACCGAGAATACCTAGCAGGTACGACACCAAATGCGCAATTAGTGAATTTGGGTGATCCTCGTATGATTCGTTTGAATGTGAAATTTAAATACTAAGCCACTGCCTCACATTTATTGTTCTGAGAATAATAAGTGCCTATTTTCATATGAATGAGCCATGCATTTTCTGAGTGGCTCATTCAATTGATGCTTCTGTGAAATGGTTATTGCGCCCAACAATATCATCTACTTTATAAATACTACACCTCCATGAAACTCACGTGATATCGTTTGACACGGAGGCGTACATCTCAAGAGCGTTTAAAAATAAAAATCCAAAAGAAAAATTCATATTTCCCTTACAAACTCACCCAATTTTTAAGTTAATGTAACAGCTGAAAGAAATCAGCAGATCAAGGCAGAACATGTCATTCCTACCACAAGCTATTGTTTTACTGGCGGCAGCTTTAATTTTTGCTCCATTAGCGAAGCGTTACACAGGCACGACTGTCTTGGGTTATCTGATTGCAGGACTTTTACTTGGTTCCAGTGTTTCTGGTTTGATTGAAGATCCTAAACTGATTAATCAACTGCTGCATTTCGGTATGATTGCCGTGATGTTCTTTATTGGCTTTGCTTTTCGCCCGCTAAAACTGTGGGGAGAACGCAGAGGCATCCTAAAAAATAGTGGCCTACAATACCTCATCATCACGATCCTTCTAGTTGGAGCATGCTTCTTACTGCTTGATCAAGTATGGCACAGTCTGATGCTCGGATGTGCTTTAGCGCTCTCCGCGTTGATTCTTCCACAACAACTACTCCAACAAAAACAACAAAGCAACCATAAATTAGAACAAGCTACTTTAGCCACCTTACAATTGCAGGCTTTTATTACCGTCATTCTGATTGCACTCTTTCCTTTGCTAGAAGACACAGCCTCTACTCGACACGGAATCGCCTATTTTGCAGCGCTCATCTCTACGATTTCAGGTCTATTTTTAGCCAATCGTTACTTAGTTCGTCCTATATTTCGTTTCTTAGTACATAAAAAAAGTCTCCATCTCATTGCTGTGCTCAGTTTATTCATCCTGCTTTCAGTCATCCTAATTATGGATATTTTAAATCTTCATATTTTGATTGCTGCATTTTTAGCTGGACTTTTACTTGCTGAGACTGAATTTAAAGTTGAAGTTGAGCGTATTCTAGAACCCTTGAAAGATACGGCGACAGGCTTGTTTTTTATGGCGATTGGCTTAGGTCTTTCATTGACACCTTTAAGCCAATCTCCACTCTTGATTCTAGGTTCAATCTTTGCACTGGTCTTAATCAAAGCAGTTGTGATCGGTGCGATCAGCTATTATCAACAACGCAATGCCAAATTTAGTACCTTATTTGCCGTAAGCTTGGCACAAAGTGGTGAACTCAGTTTAATTCTACTCAAGCTAGCTGAAAGCGAAAATTTAGTTAGCACAGAATTATTAGCACCGACATTTCTCATTATCTTGGGTTCGATGCTATTCACACCTTTACTTTACGCACTGTTTAATCGGAAAATTTTACCGATGCTGCAAAAAAATAAAGCCGCTGTGGCTGATGCTGATATCCCACAACATCCAATTCTCATTATTGGATTTGGCCGTTTTGGGCAAGTCATTGCACGTGCTTTACATGCGCAAGGCAAACACTTTAACGTGATTGATAGCAACCAACCTGATGCTGACTTTATTGAACAATATGGACATCATTTTATTGATGCCGATGTTACACAAATCGAAAACCTACGCGCTACAGGTATTGAATACTGTAAGTTACTGATTATTGCGATTGATGATGTCGAGGACAGCATGAATCTAGCACGACATCTGCGTTTAAATTATCCAGATTTAACCATTTTGGTTCGTGCTCGAGATCGTCATCATGCACGATTACTTCATGATTTAGGTATCTCACAGATTTGGCGTGAAACCTACGCATCTGCTTTAAGTATGGCGCAGCAAACCTTGGTTGAAACAGGCCTTCCCGAAGATGAAGCACAAAATTTGATGATGCATTTTAAACAAGAAGATGAACGGCTTATGCAGCAACATTGGAATTCTAATCAACAAGAGATCATTAAAAACCATCCAAGTGCTATTGCCGAGCTTGAGTATTTATTTGCAAATACAAAAACTTTGATTTTAGATCGTGCGAGCAATGATCAAAACACACAATGTGATGCAAAATCACTCAATGAAACATCTTGAGTTTTGGCAAACTGACACCATTATTGACTGCATAACCATGCACCTCTTTATAAATTCTGAAGTGCGTTACAAAGCAAAGCGTTGCTTTGCGCTCCCTCGAAGGAGCACTGGAGAAAAATATGTCTGATTTACGCCAACGCTTTTTTATTGAAGACTGCCCTGTTCGTGGTGAAGTGGTTCATTTGGAAGAAGCACTACAAACCATTTTGGCGCAACGTGAATATATGCCTGCGGTACAAAGTCTCTTGGGTGAAATGCTGAGTGCAACCGCCTTACTTGCAAGTACACTCAAGATTCGTGGTCGTATTAGCTTACAAATTCAAGCAAGCGGAACATTTAAATGGGCTATGGCCGAATGCAATCACTTAGGTGAAGTTCGTGCGCTCGCAGATTACGAAGAAGATCCGCGCTTCGCAGAAGGTAAAGATAGTCGTACGGTGCTTGCTGCCCTGAGCAACCCTGTGCTGTTCATCAATATCGAACCTGAACACGGCGAACGCTACCAAGGTATCGTACCATTTGATCAACCGACATTAGCAGGTTGTTTAAAGCAGTATTACGATTTGTCTGCACAGATTCCAACACATATCGTACTGGCAACTAATGGTCAACGTTCAGGTGGTTTATTAATCCAACTACTCCCTCGTAATAATGAAGAAGAACAACAGTTGGTTGATGAAGACCTGTGGCCCCGTTTGACCATGTTGACTGAAACCCTTAAACCCGAGGAATTGACGGATCTTTCAGCCAATGAAATTCTCTATCGTTTGTATAACGAAGAAGAGGTTCGTTTACCTGAAGTTGAGCAGTTGAAGTTCGGTTGTACCTGTTCAAAGGAACGCTGCGCCCACGCTTTGATTCAAATTGGCGTGGATGCAGTTCATGAAACACTAGAAGCACAAAATCCAATCCAGATGGATTGCCAATTCTGTAATGCACGTTATGAGTTTAGTGCAGAAGAAGCTTTAGGCTTATTTGGTGAACATTTAAGTTAATTGAAAAGTAAAATAAAAAAGACGGGCTTCCGTCTTTTTTTATTTGATATGAATGTCTACTGGATAAGACATTTACCCAAAACTCTATCTCACTTAAAGTGATAGTTCAATGGACATCATGATCGGTGTCAGCTAAGCCAGAGGGCTGGCATTTTTTCCAAAACAACAAAACAACAAAACAACTCTTATACAATCCAGCCTATTGAAATCTTGCCAATTCGTTTCATAATGAAAGAAACATCTCATTATTATATTTAAGATCATGGCAAAAAATTATTATGAAGAGCTAGGCGTTTCAAGAGATGCCACAGCAGATGAAATAAAAAAAGCTTATCGAAAACTGGCACGTAAATATCATCCGGATGTGAGTAAAGAAACCGATGCGGAAGCTAAAATGCAGGCGATTAATGTTGCCTATGACATCTTGAGTGACGCCACGAAAAAAGCTGAATATGACCAGATGCTGGATCATCCACAAGGTTTCTCTAATTTTGGACAAGGCAATCCAAATGGGTTTGGCGGCTCACAGTTCTATCGCCAAAGCTCAGGTGAAGGCGCTGACTTTAGTGGTTTTGAGGATTTATTTGGTCGATTTGGCTCAGGTTTTGGTGGTGGGCAGCAGCGTTCGCAACGCCAGCAACGTAGTTACAAGGGTGAAGATCAGCATGCCAGTATTCAAGTCGATTTAGATATTGCCTATCACGGTTCAACCCAACAGATTACCTTGCAAATTCCAACTTATAACGTCTATGGTGAACCTGAAGTCCAGCGAAAAACCTTACAGGTTAAGATTCCAAAAGGAATGAAAGAAGGTCAGCAAATTCGCTTAAATGGTCAAGGACAAAGTGGTATCAATGGCGGTGAAAATGGTGATCTTTATATTGAAATCCAATACAAAGATACCGACCGCATTCGTATTGAAGGGGCTGATGTCTATCAAACTATTGATGTGAGTCCGTGGGAAGCAGCTCTAGGACAAAGCATTGAAGTCAATACTCCCGCAGGGCAACTCAAAGTCAATTTACCTAAAAATGCCAAAAATGGACAACAATTACGTCTCAAAGATAAAGGGATACCAAATAAAACCGCAGGGCATTTATATCTAATTATTAATATTGTTTTACCACCAGCACACAGTGAGCAAGAACAACAGGCTTATCAACAATTTGCCGAAGCCTTCTCCACTTTCCGACCTCGTGCCTCATAAGGAGTAAGATCATGACAACTATTCAATACAAAGAAATTCAATATGACGGTCACTGCCAAGTTGAAATTATTGATGAACAATTGGCACTTGATCTCGAACACTTTGCAGAAGCATGTGGCCAAAGTACAGATTGGGTTTTAAAACTGATTGATTATGAAATTTTACAAATCCAAGTCGATCCACAAAGTTATCAGTTTATCGGTGAAGATGTCGCCCGAGCACGTCGAGCTTATCGTTTACAACGTGACTTCGATGCTAGCTTATCAGCAGTTGCGGTGATGCTGGACCTGATTGATGAAGTGCAGCAACTCCGCAGGCAGTTAAAACATTTTCACTAAGGTAACATCAATATATATGACTAAACGCTTTATTTAAGTTTAGTCATTTTTTCTACTTCTTTGAGTGTTTGCTTAATTGGTTCATAGTCTAAGAACCAAAGTAAATTTAAATTTCGTTGTTTATGCTGTTGCGCCAATAAATCAATTACGCTCCGTTCACCCCGCCCTACTAGATGTTGCTGGTAAAAATAGTACAACAGTGCCACCGTGCTCATTAACATGACTGCAAGCATAATCCAAAAACCAACAGGTGACTTTAATCCTGGAATAAACTCAAAGTTCATTCCGTAAATTCCCGTCAGCAAAGTCAAGGGTGCAAATATTGCCGTAATAATTGCCAAAATCCGCATATTTTCATTGGTTTGATTCGCAATAGCTGAAAAATGTAAATCAATCGCCGATTGAATCGCATTTCTTAAACGCAAGGTATGTTTTTGAACACGCTCTACATGGCTCATTAAATCATTGAGACGAACCAAGAGAATGTCTTGATTCTTATGTTTATGTTCCCCCATCACATGATGATAATTATCCACCAGTTCATCTCGGAACTCCTGCAAGGTCTCTATTTGTTCCTCACATAAATTTTCAATTTGCTGGAAAGCCATATCTTCATGAAACAATTGATGCCACTGTTTAAAACGGCGATTGCCCTGCAAAAGTTGCTGTTGCCAATATTCAACACGACGGGTCAAGGGCGTACGTAAATTCAAATAGCCATCAATCATGCTGTTCAATAAGCGTAAGCATAAATCGGCAGGTGTACTGGCTAATTTTCTCGGCTTATTTTGTTCAGCAGTCGGACGACCCATAATTACTTGAATACGTTGAATATAGCTTTCGATTGCTTTATTTCCCTGCTCCCTCACACTCACCAAAATGTTCGGCGTTAGAATAAAACCCATCGGTGTAGTTGCTAGGCCAAAAATACTTTCATGAGATTCTAAAGCATTGTCACTTTCATAAATCTGGTCGTCTGGGCTAATCAGTTTGCGGAACACCAGCAGGTCATATTCCTCGACACTGTCGAAAGCACAAGGATGTTCGATATTGAGCAGGTCGCGCATATGAAATTCGTTAAGCACCACACCTGTATGCTCATAAATATTTTTTTGCCAAGAATCGGTATGATTAACCAAATTCTGTCTCAAACTATCAACCCATAAAAACTCAAGCGTATGTTCTGTTTGTTGTTCCACGCTAATAAAAATCGTATTTTCACTGTTATGACGATAAAAATAATAAAGCTGCATAGAGTCGAGATAAGTTTGAAAATCTATAGAAATGCTGCCATGAAGCACAATAAAAAGCTATGTATATTCTATTATCAAAATCAAATGACATGAAAAAGCCTCGTATGCGAGGCATCGAGGCTTTTTCAAATTAAGGAGTATTAAACTTCTTTGTTTAGTACCACACCATGCTTTAAGGCTTGGTCGAGTTGCTCTTTATCTAATGCCTTATCCCATTTTGCAACAACAATTGTTGCGCAAGCATTACCAACTAAATTAGTTAGAGCACGGCATTCAGACATAAAACGGTCAATGCCAAGGATCAATGCCATTCCCGCAACTGGAATCGCAGGAATAACCGAAAGCGTTGCAGCCAAAGTAATAAAGCCTGCGCCCGTAATCCCCGCAGCCCCTTTAGAACTGAGCATAGCCACCAATAAAATTGTCATTTGTTGAGTGAGTGTCAATTCAATATTACATGCTTGTGCAATGAATAATGCCGCCAATGTCATGTAAATATTAGTACCATCTAAGTTAAATGAATACCCTGTCGGAATTACTAAACCTACAACCGATTTTTCACAGCCTGCTTTTTCCATTTTCGCCATCAATGATGGGAGTGCTGCTTCTGATGAACTTGTACCAAGAACCAACCACAGTTCATCTTTGATATAACGGATCAGGTCGATAATCGAAAAACCGTTATAACGAGCGACTGCACCCAAAATAACAATGACAAAAAGTAAAGCAGTGATGTAGAAAGTTGCGATTAATAACATCAAGTTCCCAATTGAACTAATCCCATAAGCGCCAATGGTAAATGCCATCGCACCAAATGCACCAATAGGTGCAAACTTCATCAACATACCCACTAAAGTGAATACAGGATTGGTTAATTGTTGTAAGAAGTCAGTAATTGGACGACCCAAATCGCCTGATTTAGCAAGTGCCAAACCAAATAATACTGCGACAAACAAAACTTGAAGAATTTGACCTGATACAAATGGACTCACCAATGTATCTGGAATGATATTCATCAAGAAACCTGTAATAGTTGATTCATGTGCTTTAGCTGCATATTCATCAACTTTAGTGCTGTGTAACGTACTTGGATCGATATTTAACCCATGACCCGGTTGAATCACATTCCCAACAATTAACCCGACGACTAATGCCAATGTTGAAAAGGTCAGGAAGTAAATCATCGCTTTACCCGTGACTCGTCCAACGCTGCCGAGATTTTTCATCCCAGCAATTCCTGTCACAACAGTCAAGAAAATTACGGGTGCAATAATCATTTTCACCATTTTAATGAAGGCTTCACCAAGTGGTTTTAAGCTTTCACCAAATTCAGGAAAAAAATGACCTAACAATATCCCTGCAACAATTGCGAAGATCACTTGTACGTAAAGAATTTGATAAAACTTGGGTTTCTTTGGTGGCTGCTGGTCATCTTGACCTGTGGCGGCATGATCGATATGCATGTGCAATATTCCTTCATATTGGGATAACAAATAGACTTCCGACAGTCTATCTAAAACGGCAGGAGCGGAAATTTGGGGAATTCTACGTTAATTGTAATCCTCACAATTTAAGCACTCGACTAATGTCTAATATAAAATAATTTTATGTTTATTGTTTCGCCAATTTATATTTATAGTTTTCATCTAGTTAATAAAAAAGCGCATTGTAAAAACAATGCGCTTTTTTTAATCAAAAGTATTGCTATTATTGAGCTTGCTCAATATCTTTCATTGTCAACTTGATACGACCACGGTTATCAACATCCGCAACCTGTACTTTCACATCTTGACCTTCTTTCAATACATCAGTCACGTTTGCAATACGCTCATTTGAGATTTGCGAAATGTGAAGTAAACCATCAGTACCTGGCATGATGTTTACAAACGCACCAAACTCAACGATACGGATTACTTTACCGTCATAGATCTTACCTGGTTCAACTTCAGCAGTAAGTGCTTGGATTTTTGCAATCGCAGCACGAGCAGCAGCTTTAGTTTCACCAAATACACGAACTGTACCATTGTCTTCGATATCAATCGCAGCTTTAGTCTCTTCTGTAATGGCACGAATCGTTGCGCCACCTTTACCAATGACATCACGAATCTTGTCTGGGTTAATGCTGATCACTTCAAAAGTAGGAGCATGCATTGAAATTTCAGGACGAGCACGTGAAATCACTTTGTTCATTTCATTCAGGATGTGCATACGACCAGCAAATGCTTGGTTTAACGCAACTTCCATAATTTCTTCAGTGATCCCTTCAATCTTAATGTCCATTTGAAGCGCAGTAATACCGTTTGCTGAACCTGCTACTTTAAAGTCCATATCACCAAGATGATCTTCATCACCTAAGATGTCAGAAAGAACTGCGAAACGCTCACCTTCTTTCACTAAGCCCATTGCAATACCAGCAACTGGCGCTTTAAGTGGAACACCTGCATCCATAAGTGCAAGAGATGCACCACAAACAGACGCCATAGAAGATGAACCATTTGATTCAGTAATATCAGATACGATACGAAGTACGTAAGGGAAACGATCAACAGCTGGAAGAACCGCTTGTACACCACGACGAGCTAAACGACCGTGACCAATTTCGCGACGCTTAGGACCTGATTCACGACCCGTTTCACCTACAGAGTAAGCTGGGAAGTTATAATGCAACATGAAGTTGTCAGTTTTCGTACCCGCTAAGGTATCAACCATCAATGCATCACGTGTATTACCTAAAGTTGCAGTTACAAGTGCTTGTGTTTCACCACGTGTAAACAATGCTGAACCATGAGCACGATCTAATACACCTACTTGAACGTCGATACCACGAACGGTTTTGGTGTCACGACCATCGATACGTGGCTTACCAGACAAGATGTTGTCACGTACAGTACGGTATTTAAGATCTTCGAATAAGAAATCAACTTCATCAGCGATGCCATCAACATCTTCTTCAGGAACGAATTGCGCTTTTGCTTCTGCATAAAGTGCATCTAAAGCTGCATAACGTTCTTGTTTTACCGCAATGGTATACGCTTCTGAAATTTTTGCTTCAAATGCTTCTTTTAATTTCGCACGTAATTCTTCGTTGTGTGTTGGAGCAACCCACTCTGATTCTTTCGCACCAACAGCTGCAGCAAATTCTTTGATTGCTTGTACAGCAATTTGCATTTCGTCATGACCGAAAAGTACTGCGCCTAACATTTGGTCTTCCGAAAGTTCTTTTGCTTCAGATTCAACCATAAGCACTGCTGATTCTGTCCCCGCAACCACAAGGTCAAGATCAGACTGTTCAAGTTGTTCTAATGTTGGGTTAAGAACATATTCACCATTGATTAAACCAACACGCGCACCACCGATTGGACCACGGAAAGGTGTGCCAGCAATCGACAAGGCAGCAGATGTACCCAACATTGCAGCAATGTCAGCATCCATGGTTTTATCAGAAGACACAACTGTTGCTGTGACTTGAATTTCGTTGAAGTAACCTTCTGGGAACAACGGACGAATTGGACGGTCAATCAAACGAGAAATTAAAGTTTCAGCTTCAGACGCACGACCTTCGCGCTTGCCATAACCACCAGGGATACGACCCGCCGCATATTGTTTTTCTTGATAGTTAACAGTTAACGGGAAAAAGTCTTGACCCGCTTTTGCTTTAGGCTGAGCCACAACCGCAACAAGCACAGTGACACCACCCATGGTGATTAAAACTGTATTTGCTTGACGTGCAACACGACCCGTTTCTAAAACAACTTGATGCTGACCAAATTGGAATTCTTTACGAACGATATTAAACATTGACATGTATTATATTTTCCTGGTTTCTTTTAAAAAGTTATTCTAGTGAGACCCCTAAGGTTTGGCATTCAGACCACAACTCATGTGTAGATAAATGACAAAGCTTAGAAGCCATCGCACCAGATCAAAATTTTTAAATAAATTTAAACACAAAGAAGGAGCGAACATGCGCCCCTTCTAAAAATCGCCTAACTTAAATCAGGCGAAACTTTGTTTTCAGCGTTAAAGCATTGCAACATGCGAAATACCGAAAATAAAGCCAAATCGAATTAACGACGTAAACCTAATGCGCTGATCAAAGCAACATAACGACCGTGATCTTTACCATTTAAATAATCAAGTAATTTACGACGTTGGTTAACCATACGAATCAAACCACGACGGCTGTGGTGGTCATGTTTGTGTTCTTTAAAGTGACCTTGCAAATCATTGATTTGAGCAGTCAATAAAGCAACTTGTACTTCAGGTGAACCAGTGTCGTTTTCTGCACGAGCAAATTTAGCAATGATCTCTGCGCGATCTGCGTTAGTTAAAGCCATTCGATTTCTCCGAGATGCTTAAAAAATAAAATGATAATGATCAGTTGCAAGCAACTGACTGCCGTGCATCACTACAGCAAGTCGCCTATTTTAAGTGATCTATCACCATATTGCAAAAATGTTTTAACTTTGCTGGCATTTCGGCAGCTGACAGCATTGAACAAAATAGGCACACTATCGGATATCTGTTTTCAATTTATGACAGAGACGAAAGAAAACGAAAATATTGCGAGGGAATCGTGAAAATTTTATCAACCAATACTTGTTACGTACCAAATGACTTAAATCAAGTGATTCGCTCAAAAGATGAAGTTGCGGCTGAATTGGGTGGAATGACTGAAAAGCAGATTCAAAAGATCTGGAATAGCGTTGAATGCCTGTATAAAACAGGAAACTATCCACTCGTTACATTATGTTTGCGACGTCAAGGACAAATTTTACTGAACCGCAGTATTGGTTATGCACAGGGTAACTCCCCAGATGGCTTAGCCGCGGATGCAAAAATTGGTACGCCTGATACGCCTGTATGTTTATTCTCTGCATCAAAAATGATTACAGCAATGCTGATCCATATGTTGGATGAGCGCGGTGTTTTAAATCTGCTCGATCCGATTAGCTACTATATTCCTGAATATGGGGTCAATGGTAAACGTCGTGCGACTATTTTCCATTTGCTTTCTCACCGTGGCGGGATTCCACGTATTGATACAGAAGTCACACCAGAACTTTTATTTAACCAAGAAGAAATCTTAAAAGTACTTTGCGCAGCTAAACCTGTTTCGCCATCAGGGACACACCTTGCTTATCACGCTGTTACCGCGGGTTATATCCTAGGTGAAATCGTTCAGCGTGTAACTGGACAAAGCGTACGTGAGTTTTTAGCTGAAAATATTGAAAAACCAATGGGGATGGATTATTTCAACTATGGTTTGAAACCACAATATCGAGATAATGTTGCACTAAACTATGCCACAGGAATTCACCCAAGCTTAGGTACAGACCATTATCTTAATCATGTACTTGGTGGCGGTTTACAACTTGCAGTGGATGTAACCAACGATACTCGTTTCATGGATACCATTTGTCCTGCTGGAAACATTTATACCAGCGCTGAACAAATCGGTCGTTTTTTTGAAATGTTACTCAGCGGTGGTGAGTATCAGGGTAAAGAGATCATGAGCGCAAAAACTGTATTTCGCTCAACCCTACCAACATCAGGAACAAGCATAGACCGTACTCTACTCGCCCCAATGCGTTATGCGTTAGGTCCAATGCTTGGTAGTAATCCAGTCGGTTTATTTGGTCCAATGACTGGCCAGGCTTTTGGGCACATTGGTTTTTCTAATATTTTATGTTGGGCAGATCCAGAGCGTGATATTAGTGTATCGTTGCTTACCACAGGAAAATCTGTCGTTGGGACACACCTCCCTGCTCTTGCCAAAACATTATATCAAATCTCAACAAACTGCTCGAAGATTCCAAAGAATCAACGTCGTTCATTATTCGCAACAGATCGACACGAGGCAGACATCGTCTAATTCAATTTGATCGCAGCAAAAAAAAGAGCCCAAGTCAGACTTGGGCTTTTGCGCGTTATTCAAGGTTCTTTTCATTTTTCTATTATTATTCTTTATGTTTCTTATTAAGCTACTTTCAGCCCCTCTGAACGTATTTTACACATCACTTCTTATGTTTTGCTTTCAGTGTGTATCTTCTTTATACCGATTATTCTGTCAGAACCAATTGTGGAGAAAAATAGTATTTTTCTTATCTCTATGTAAGCAAAAACGTACGGGGCTGTATAACATTTAACTTAATAATACATAAAAATTGTCAAACAATCATGTTATTAATTTAAACTTTTGGTTAAAAATTTTTATAGAAAAATTAATGTTTGCTTCACACAGTTAGAGGTAGAGATTCTTCATTAAAATCATTTTGATTAAAATAAATACAATAACTATCATGACATTAGTAAGATTAAAAATAAAAAAGCCTTGTAGTCTCTCCCAAAACTACAAGGCTTAGCGGCTGTAAGTTTCCTCTTTTATCACTTACCTCACTGTAAGTTCGCTGTCTCATTGACTTAATTATTATATTTTTGCGATTTACCTAGCTTTCCGTGCTAGGCTCTTTGTGTGTACATGATCTCAAAAACATTTATTTCACTCTAGCGACAATATCTCGAATCTTTGTAAGCTTTTACTTACAAAACAGTGAATTTTAAAGAATAATTTCACAATCCCTCTAAATTGATCTTTTGCACTAAACCACTTCGACGAACGGTTCTAATCATCAATGACTGTTGTAATGCCTTCCGATCAGCCAGAATACTCACTACTTTTTTAGCGCGAGTGACTGCGGTATAGATCAATTCCTGACTCAATAGTTTCTCGGCATGTGCATCCAAAACAATCGCGGTATGGGTAAATTCCGAACCTTGTGATTTATGAATGGTTAAAGCAAAAGCAGTTTGCATACTGCGTGGCAGTCGGTGCGCTGCAATCCATTTATTTAAGCTCGGGAAAAGTACTTCAAATTGCTGCGCTTGAGTACGGTGTTTAAAACAAATGCCAATATCACCATTAGAAATCCTAAGCTGATAGTCATTATAGGTCATCATTACAGGACGTCCGATATACCAGTCTCCAACAGCGATTTGTTTCAATTGCTGATTGAGCCAATGCCCGGCATAACGATTCAGTTGCTCGATTCCCAACGGGCCATGTCGAACTGCCGTTAAGATTCGATAATCATCAAAGGCTTGAATCACGTTCTGAATCTGTTCGACAGGTTCATCTGCCTGTATATAATGTTTCAAAGCTTCAATATAAGCTTGAAATCCAGCCATTAGCTTCTGTTGATAAGGTTCAATCTCCACATCCTGCTGCTCGGGTAGATATTCCAACTGGATCAGATCAGGCATATCTTTATTTAAAGAAATCGTTTGCAAAGGTGCAGCCTGAACAATTTCCGTCTCTAGTTTTGATAAAACTAAATCAGAGCTGCTGAGACCTTGCTGGGCCTGAATAAATCGTGCGAATTGACCAATCTTGGCTTCACCAGAGAAACGACGGCTAGTCTGTAGCTGAACTCGATTTTCAGTCAATGCCTGTACTTGCTGTAAATCAGCCAAAACCGAGCCGACCTCAACCGAAGCCAACTGATTGGCATCACCCAGCAAAATAAGTCGACATTGTTCTGGGACTGCCTCGAATAACAGGGTTGCCAAATTCAAATCCAGCATTGAGGCTTCATCCACCACAATCACATCATAGGGCAGAGGCTGTTTGGGATGAAATCGTGGTATTTGTCGATTGCCAATACCCAGTAAACGGTGCAAGGTTTGCGTGGTTTGATTACGCAACTCATCGGTGATGAGTCCTGATTCCAATAATTTTGGATCATTCAATGAGTTCTGTAATGCTTCCTGCATACGTTGTGCAGCCTTTCCTGTAGGCGCTGCCATGGCAATACGAATATCGGGAATGGTCTGGTTGAGGGCTGCAATAATACGCGCCAAAGTATAGGTTTTCCCTGTCCCCGGTCCACCGGTAATAATGCTCAGGCCTTGTTGCAAAACCATTTTCAGTGCAGCCTGCTGATGTTCATCACTGAGTAAGTTTTGATACTGTTCGGCATCAACAGCCTGAATCGTTTGTCGCTTTAATCGACAAATCTGCTGTGCGAGGCGTTGCTCTAGGTGCCAATATCGGTATAATGCCAAGCCCTGCTGATCATAGACACAAGGGGCAACCTGCGTAGTTGCGATTTCGCTGGAAACAGCCAAATCCGCCAATGCCGCAATCTGGCTTGGCTCAACCTCAATACAACTGTCACCTTGTAGGCTGGCTTCAACCAGTTGTTGTAGTACCTGTGCAGCGTTAACGGTTTGAGTAGATTGAGAAAATGGTGCTTGTGAGAGGTAGTTACTCCACATATTTAACCATGTCATTTGTGCTGACTGATCATCAACTTGTTTATCCACAGAGTTATCCTCAAACTTACCCACACGCTTGTCCACAAGGTTATAAACAGAGTTATTCACAAGCTAAGCTTTTGTTTAATTTAAAATCACGCACTTTATCTACACCATTTTCCTAGCTTTATCCTCAGCGAAATATCCAAGAATCGCATCTAAGCGTAAAATAAACTCATCCTCAGGTTTCCAATAGTAACAGCCTTGCTGCGCCTGCCCATTCATGCCGCGCAAATACAGATAAGATGCGCCGCCTAAATGCTGCTGCATATCATAATCCTGCAATTTCACCGACAGATAACGATGTAGTGCCACAAGATATAACGCTGCTTGCAACCAATAACTCGACAACGACATACTTTCTGCAATCTGAGGCTGCTGATAATCCAGTTGCTCCGCTCCCAGATAATTACTCTTATAATCGGCAATATGGTAACGCTGACCATCGAAGTACACCAAGTCAATAGAGCCATTTAAGTAACGGGCAGATTTAGCCTCAAGTAACTCTGGCATTTCGATGCCATATTCCTCAAACAGCTGCTGTACACGCTGCATCGCCAACACTCGATCTGATAAAGCCAGATAGAAAGGACATTCAGACAAGTATTGTCCTGCAGCTAATTGCTTTAACTGAAAACCCTGATTGAGTGGCGTGTGTAATACCTCACCAAGCCAATCAGCAATCCATTGATACAGTTGTTGCTCGCTATTTTCTTGTTCAGGGAAATGCTGTTGATATTGAAATAGTAGCTCTGACCATAAACTTTGATAGGTATTTTTAAAACGACGGCGAATTTCTTCTACCCACATGTGGGGTTGCTGAAAATTAATCTGTTCAAAAATCTCATGCAGGAAATTTCCAGCCAGCGTTCCTCTCGGAAAGTGTTGTTTAATCCAAGCAATCGGCTGAGCTGTGGCTGTGTTTTTCGATTCTGTAAGATTCAGCTCATCTTCTGCTTGCTCAAAATCAGTGTTTATATTGGCCAAGCGATCAGCCCGAGTCACTTTGTGCTTTAAATGTTGTGCCAGATAACTAAAACTGGTTTTACCCCGTGCATAAAAACGTTGTGTCGGTAGTGTTTGGGCCAACAGTACGCGCTGTTGTTGAGTTTGTTGCATCTGTAAGGCTTGTGGTCGCGCTAAGATCAGCTCAGCATCGGCACTATAGGGATGTTGAAAGTGATCGCCCTGATTCTTCCAAAAAGCCAAACCTGAAAATTTATTTTTATCGCCTTTTTCTGGTTCAAACACCGCATAAACACGGTGACTGGCACGGGTCAACGCCACATACCACAAACGGTTCTGCTCAGCCTGCGCCCGTTGCTGGTGCTGATCCAGCTCATTCTGTTGCAGAAAGTTTTTATCCGCAATCGCCACCACACGTTGTGTTCGTGTTTGCCCTGTTTCTGGCAGCTGGATTTCTGTGGTTGAGAAATTTAAAGCCTCTTTTTTTGAGTCTGGTGCTGCTTTATTTGCTCCAAGCAAAAAGACGATTTTAAATTCCAGACCTTTTGACTGATGGATGGTCATCAACTGCACCCCAGCTTCACTGGAAAGCTTATGTTCCAGTTCCCATTCACGATCACTTGGAGAATTGAGTTGCTTTAAATACCAGTGATACAGGTTTTGCATCCCTTGTACATGTTCACTGTGTTGACTCAAAAGATCAGTGAGGTGGCGTAGATTCACCACGGCACGTTCATTGTCCTTGCTTTGCGTTGCAACCAGTTGCTGCCAGATACCAAACTGGTTTAGGCAACGTTGCCATGCCACCAAAAATCCCTGATTCAGCCACATTTCACGGATGTCATCGAATTGCTGAATATAATGGCTCAAGCCTTCTGCACTTTGTTCTAAGGCCAACAGTCGAGCCAGATCAAAGCCAAATAAACGGCTAAGTAAAGCCCGTTTGAGCTTGGCTTCATCATAAGGATGCAGCAAGGCCGTGAGTAAAGCACCTATATCCTGAGCAATCTTTGAATCAAACACACTGCGCTTTGAGGGCCGATTCACTCGGATTCCCAAGTGTTCCAGTGCATACTGCACCTCGTCCAGTTGTCGGTGGCTACGCGAAAGCACCGCAATATCATCTTCACAAATGGCTTTGCGTACCTCACCATCCAGGCATAGCTGCTGCAAATGTGCCTGATTCAATAAGCTTTGAATTTTCCATGCGACTTGAGTAGCTTGCTCATTGCCCTCTTGCAGTTGCAACCAGCGCAACGGCGCGGGATTGGCCTGTTGATTGTCAATCAGGGCAGGATGTGGACGCGAACCAGCCTGAATCGGGTCATAGATCACCTGCTCGCCAAAATCCATTTGCCGCTGAAACAGCACATCCACCACTTCAACCAGTTCTTTCACCGAACGGTGGTTATGCACCAACTTATACTCACGCCCCTGTTTGGCCATAATATCCTGATAGGCATTCAGGAAGGTCAGCATATCACCACCACGGAAACCATAAATCGCCTGCTTACGGTCACCCACCATAATCATACAGCCCTTTTGATAACGTTGCGGATGGCGCCAGATACTGGCCAACATATCATCTTGATCTTGGTTGGTATCCTGAAACTCATCCACTAGAATCAATGGATAGCGTGACTGTACAAATACCGCGAAAGATTGTCCTTGCTCACCTTTTAAAGCTTCAGACAGGGTTTTGATTTGCTGAGCAAAGGTGGTCTCGCCTTTTTGCTGCAACACTTGAGGTAAACGCTTTTTGACTTGCTGACAAAGATGAAACTGTAAATAGGTATTGAATTGATCTAAATCATTTTGAATTTTAAGTTTCATCTCCCAAATATCTTTTAATAACTGAATCAAAGGATGCTGGTAAAAACAGTCCTGAATGCTTTGATCACATTTATTAAAAATACTACTTCGAGCTTGTCCTTTGGAATCTAAAAATAAAACATCGACGTCTTTGAACGCCTTTTGATCAAAATAAATATCTATACCCTGCTCTTGAATTTGCTGAGCCAGCCGAACTAAGCCTGTTTGAAAAATGAAATGAAAACGATCTTTTGCAAAAGCCTTTTTATTAATAAATTTATAATATGCACCATCGAGTAGATAATAATCCTGTAACTCTTGTAAATATTGTGATGAACTTGCTGCGAACTGATGCAAGCATGATTCAAACTCAACCGTGCTAAACACAGGCAAATCTACTTGTTTCAAATGTGCTGAACTAAAATTCAAACTTTCTTCAACCACTTTAATATACTGATCTACGCTCTTTAGTTGCTGACTCATATATAAAAAATCAATCACTTGCTGTGGTTGGGTCTGAATCCATTCCCGTAACACATCATGAATCAATTGACGGGTGTAGCTTTTGGCATCCTCAGTAATTTCTGCGCGTTCAATTTTTCCACTTTCAAAGGCAAACTCACGCAATAGCTTTTGGCTAAAACTGTCCAAGGTTCCAACAAATAATTCATCCAATTGATCGATGACCAGTTTGAGCCGTTCACAGGCATAGGCAATTCGTGGCGCAAAGTTTTGTAAGACCTGTTGTTTTAAGGGATCAGACTCTTGTAATGCCTTGGTCTGAATATCTTGTTCCAATACATCACGGAAAGGCTCTAAAAATTCAAGGATTTCGACCAGACGCAAACGGATACGCGTTTTCAGTTCTGCGGCTGCAGCACGGGTAAAGGTGGTGGCAATCACCTGATTAGGTAGATATTTCTCTAAGAAAATCCGCACCATCAAACTGGATAGCGTATAGGTTTTCCCTGTTCCTGCAGAGGCTTCGATTAAATGCAGCCCTTCAAATTGAATATCTCCAATCGGCTGATAAGACACTGGATACTTTGAGTTCATGTCTTACTCCACCCGTAAAAATTCAAAAATCGGTTGATACAACGCATAGGAATAATGATCAGAGGCATACTGTAATAAAGCGGTTGCATCTTGCTCTTGCAAAATGAACTGCCAATCGCGGTGCAATTTACAGGCTTCATTCTGAGTCATATCAAAACCCGAGAAATCCCCCGTGTCATTCCAGTCCTTCAATACTTGCTTTTGACTCTCTTCAGTTAAAACCTGAGTTGAATCCAGCTCAATCCACTCATATTGCTTGCCTTTTTCCAAAGGCTTTAACACTAAGGCAGCAGGCAAGACCACAGGCTGCTGCTGTGCATCGTGCCAAAGCTGTAACCACGCATTTAAATAATGCTGCGCCTGTTGTGAACTTAGGCCTTCACAAATCACTGTCTGATCACTAAACACCACGATTCGGCGCTTCTCTGTAGCAGCGTCACTCTTGATTAGCGCCAGCCAAAGCAGATATTCCAGCCAGACTTTGGCAAAACGCTTGGCACGTGCACTGGAAGCATCCAAACTGACCCAATCTTGAGTCAGTTGTTTCGGGGTAACACAGGCGATTTGTAATTGTTTCGAGACCCGCCAAACTCGTTGCGTGGTTTCAGTCGGCGCTGCGGCGTATTGCTGCAAGCGCTCCAACAAGCGTTGCTGCTCTAAGCGACTTTGCTGCCAAGCACTGTGCTGAACTTTGCCAACAGGCAATTGATCTTGCAACAGACTCGGAGAGAGCTGATCATCCTGCTGCTGTAAAAAATACCGAATAGCATATTTACCGAGACCATCGAGTAATAACGGTTCAGCTTGATCGACCAATTCTTTTGCGGTTAAATTTTCCACACCTAAGGTCTTTAAATACAGCCGCGCAGGGAAACTGATATCTTGAATCCATTGCTGACTCTCCAAAATGATCATTTCATTTTGTTCAACAGGATAGGCAGTATTGACCCATGCTTGTCGCTCACCTTTGACTTGCTGAATCTGTGAAGCGACCTTAAACCATTGGTCTTGAAAGCGCACAGGCCGATTCGAAACAAAGCCGAGTGGATCAAAAGGCTGTAACCGATGTAAATGATACAGTGGATAAAGCTGTGTGGGGACCTGCAAAGCATCCAATCCAGCCAAATCCACTTCGGATAAAGGAGGACCATCTTCGCGGCTCGTCGGTTTTACAATCAAAGCCAAATGCTCGCGGAAGCCCTGCAACACACTGGATGGCTCTCTGACTTCGCCATCATTGAGATCAAAGCCATTATAAAACAGCCAAACCTGCTCTTGTGCCAATAAGATGGCATCCAAAAATGCCCCCTGATCATCTTCCAAACGAGAGCGATCACCCAATTGCTGACGCAGTGCATCCATCAAGTCAAACGGAATATGACTGTCCCGATTTGGAAATTTACCCGTATCCAAATTCAACAGTACAATCAGCCGATAAGGAATCGGGCGAATTTGTCCAATCTGACTAAAGGTGATTTGTCCTGTCGGTTCAACTTGCGCAGACTGGCTTTCTAAAGTGCGTTGAATTTCCTCAACAATATAAGGCAAAGGCAAGGAAATTTGACGTAACTGGGTTTCGGTATCTTCATAATAGCTGGCCAAAGTCAGCATACGTTCTTGCTTCTGAATAATTTCACGGATTGCTTTTAAAGCAATCACATCGGCTTGCTCAAACTCCTGTACATCCGCCTTGATTCGCTGTAGCCAAGACTCGACCGGCAAACGTTGGCCTTGTTCATGTGCCACCAACCAATCTCGACGCGCTGCTAAATCTTGATAGATCTGAATCAGAATGCCAATCAGTTCAAAATCACTTGGCTGCACCAAGGCATAACTGAGCATATCCTGCACCATCACATGGGCAGGCACAGCAATTCCTAAAGCCAAACGGTCCAAAGCAAATTTAAAACTATAACGGTAGTCTTGATCTTCGTCACTCAGACTTTGCTTTAAGTGTTGTTCATCTAAACCACGTTTAAAGCCAGCATCATTGAGCAAGGCTAAAATGCGTTGCACCTGCGTATAGTCCAATCCATAACACTGCTGCGTCGCGTAAAGATTAAGCCAATCCGCAAAATCATCCTGCGTAAAACGACCCTGTGTCAGTTGCAAACGTCCAAGTACAGCACGCCATGCGTTTAAGGCATCTAATTGCGCAACGCCAGCAATTTTAACAGGTAAAAAGACTTCATGTTCATTTGCAACTGCAGGAAAGACACTGCGAATTAAAGGCTCAAGCTCGGCTAGATTCGGGGTCAAAACCAGCACATCACTTGGGCGACGCGGTGTCGTATCTGCTTGAGATAACCAATACAGCAACTGTTCTTTTAAGACTTCCAACTGTCGCACACTTGAGTGGCAAACATGAATCTGAATTGACTCGTCCTCAGGCGCAAGTTCATATTGCTGAGGCTGAGGTTCAGCTAAATAGAAAATATCAGATTGAATTTTACCCAGTAGCGTTTCAGGAAACTGCTCCACAAAAGCATCGACCCACTTACCTTCATCTCCAGTTGCCAGTTGTGACAACAGTGAAAAGTGGTCACGTGCCTGCTTACCTAACCGTGTCAGTAAGGGATGTCGTGATTCACGACTTAAGGCATTAAACCCCAAACTAAAACTGTCGAAGAATGCGGCAATATCTGCATCACTGGCATTGGGATGTTTGGCGATATAGCGCTCTTTCACCCCCAAGTCATAACGCTTCTTCCAGAGTGGATCGACACTGTCAGCCCAATATTCTTGTGATGGGTTATAGTGCAAAATTACCACATCTAGATATTGCCCCAAACGACGTAAAAATTGCAGTTGGCTCGGTGGTAAATCTAAAATCGTAAATACAATCACCTGACTTGGCAGTTGTGCCAAAGCTCGGGGTCGTGTCTGCTGATCGTCTAGAAGTTGCCAAAAATCAGCATCAATGCTTTGTATTTCAACAAAATCATCATGAAAGTAGTTTTGCCACAACCAACGCTGCCAAGCTTCTAATTGTTCGGTTTGTTGTAGGCTAAAGGCTGAAGTTTGTTGATCTGTTTGAGCAATCAATTGTTCGATATTTAAGGCTTTATTCTGTCCCCAAGTCGATAGCCAATTCCCCACACAGGTACAATTGCTTTGGCAGCCGCGTTGACAATGACCGCGATAAATCATGTAGTTACTAAACAGCTGCGAAACTTGCTCCGCCACCCAATACAGCATACTTTGTTTTTTTAGTTGTTTTTCAGTGCCTTGTTGCAGTTGATCGGCGCTGTCGTAAATCCGTTGCACAATTGAATATAAAGGGTGCTCATTCACAACAGTATTATGTTCGGCTTGAATAAAAGGCTGTAAAGCTTGATGAATACGCCACTTTAAAATCAAACGCGGAATATTGGCTTTACGCACTTGTTCTTTATTTTCTAATACTTGCTGGTATGCATACCACTGAAAACCACGAATGCGTTGATGAAATTGATAGTTGGCAGTCATGCCTTGTTGTTCGGCAATTTTCTGCGTCAACCATTGTTCTTGTGCAGGACTGGGAACAATAAAATGCTGAGTTTTAAATACCTGAAATGGAGAAGAACTCGGTTGGGTGATTGATGCCATCACACCTTGTAATAACACTTCAAGGCTTTGACTTTGAATAACATGAATACCCATCTACAAATATGACCTCATCAGGAATGCTTATTGTATTGCACGAAAACATACATATTTATCACTATACAACTTCATGTAACTATGTCACGTTAAACATACAAGGAAATAAATAAATTGTTTTGAAATTCACCACTCAATACGCTTGAATATACTATCGAGGGATAGACTTTAGGTATAACTTTATGAAAATTGAAAAAATTCCTGATTCGATTGATCCAAACTTAAACTTGGAGCAAATTCGCGAAGAGTGTTTGGCACTGACCAAAAATCGTGCATATTGGTCTGCAGGTGCAGCGATTGTACCCATCCCATTTTTTGATGTGGTCGTTGATTTGGGCATGCTCACTCAAATTATTCCTTATATTAATACGCGTTTTGGTTTAGCACCTGAACATATCAGTGTCTATGATCCTGAAACCAAAAAAGTACATTGGGATGAGCTACGTAAACGTGGTTTTGAATTTTCAGGTTTGGTGGTGGCGCGCACAGCCATGAAAAAGTCTTTTAATGGTTTTTTCACGAAAATTGCCACCAAGCAAGTGACCAAGTTTATTCCTTTAGGCGGACAATTGGTTGCTGCAAGCCTCGGTTATTTTATGATGCGTAAAATTACCGAAGCACATATTCAAGATTGCTATAACCTTGCTAAACGCATTCAACAAAAAAGTCGTAGTACCATTGTGGCTTAATCATAATATTTGATAACGACAAGGCGGTTTAATCCGCCTTGAGTTGTTTTAAAATCGCCTTTAAAACTTCGATCCGTGCTGTATTTTTATCATCCGTAGCGATTACATACCAAGGTGCATAATCTGTGTTGGTTCGTTCGAACATGTCTGCAGCGGCTTTTAAATAATCGTCCCATTTATCACGATTACGCCAATCTTCTTCAGTAATCTTGAAACGCTTATGTGGAGTTTGTTCACGATCTTTAAATCGAACTTCTTGTTCATCTTTACTGATTGCAAGCCAAATTTTTACAATTACGGTTTGACTATCAACCAAGTTTTCCTCAAACCGATTAATTTCATTATAAGCACGTTGCCATTCAACGACTGAAGCAAAACCTTCGATCCGCTCAACCAAAACACGACCATACCATGTACGATCAAAGATGGTAATTTTCCCGCCATCATTCAGCTTATTCCAAAAACGCCACAAATAAGGACGGCGTAATTCATAACGTTCAGGTGCAGCAATACTATGAATTTCATATTCACGTGGATCTAATTTTTTAACAATTCTTTTTATTGCTCCCCCTTTACCTGCGGCATCCATACCTTCAAAAGCAACAATCACTTTTCGTTCGTCATAACGTAATGCATCAGCTACTTTTTTGGTTAATTTGTTCAATTCTTCTTTGTAGTCATCTTTATCTAAGCTTTGTTTTGAAGGTTCTAACAGTGCTGTGGGAATCTGTGCTTGTTGCCATTTTTCGGTGACTTTAGTTTGATGGTCAGGCAACTCTTGCAATGTTTGTAATATGTATTGAGCAAAACATTGATCACGTAGAGCTTCATCTTCACCGTCAATCACAAACCAATCATCGGTAAATCTTTGGCTTAACTCCTGCAAAGTATCGTATTGTTTTTTATTGCGCCAATCCAAACCATGTAATTTATGCCAATGCTGTTCCGAAGCATCAATTTGGTCTAAGCGTTTTTGTAAGGACTTCCACGATAAATCAAACCAAACTTTGACCACATGCACATTATTATGTTGTAAATCATGTTCAAAAGAACGCATCTGTTCGATATAAGCATCAAACAATGTTTCATCCAATGGTTTTGACACATGCATGGCGGTTGAAAGCAAGTCACTGTACCAATTCCCAAACATCACCACGATCTGACCTTCGGCAGGAATAAAACGCGTATAAGACTGCCAAAAGGTTTGATAGGTCGTTAATAACCGTGGTGCATCTGCTTTAACTCTTAAATAGCGTGGATCTAACCATTCACGTAATTGCTTAACTGCCTCACCTTTCCCTGCTAATTCAATGCCACTTACTAAAATCAGAACACTTTTTGCATTTTTTTTATCTTGGCTATCTTTTAAGGCATATTGTGCTTCAATCAAATCTAAAGACAATGCATCTTCATCACGTAATTCAAATTTTGGTTGTTGTATACTCATATTCGGCTCTAAATGGCTCATTATTAAGAATAAGTATAATGAAATCTATTTCACTGCATGCAAAACCCTTGTACAGTTTCTGTAGAACTCAATCCGTGTATCAACATAGTGACCGATTGTTAGACATTTAGAGTTTATGCTGTCATGGTTCTTCGTTATGATGCAGCCTATGATTTTCTGGTTTTATTTTATTTGAGTTCGAATATGTCAAAACTCGCTGCATTTGATCATCTTTTATTACAATACCAAACTCTGAATTACCACCAAAATTCAGCACTTAAGCAACGTCTGCATGAAGTACAAGCGTGGATGAAAGCACGCATCGCAGAAACCCATAAAGAATTTTTTGCTCTGCCTGAAAATCAACTGATGGCACAGTATTTTCTTAATCGCTTGTATGGCGGTCCTGATTTTGAGGCAATTGCACAGCAAATCGAACGCCTGTTGAAATATGCACATAAAGCAGAAAGCTTACTCCCTGAAAATGCAATTAAAACAGGAACAAAATCGGTCAGTCTTGCTGTACTTGCCACTCAACTCGATGAACAAGTCGCAGAACAACTACTCAAAGATTATCCTTTGGAAACACCACTCACTGATGAAATCATGCGCCAGACCTTAGTCAAACTCGATCAAGGTGATGTACGTTATGAACAATTACAATTACTTGACGAGCTCGGTCTCACATTAGATAAGTATATGCGCTCTACGATGATGTATGCGGCTTTTAAAATGTGTAAAGGCATTGCAACCAAATATCAATTTGAACCTATGTACGATTTTATCCAAGAAGGTTTTGCTGCAATGAAACCGATGAAGTCTGCTGCAACGTTTATCAAAACATTTACGGCAAAAGAACGTGAAATCATCGAAAAAGTCCACGCTGGTCACCCAAACCCATTTCGTGACTAAATTGAATTGTTAGCCATCCCTCTTCGTATTAGGAGGGATTATTGAATTCCAAAACAAAAATTAAAAATGCTTTTGAGCGTGTGACTTTCTGTATATTATTCATAACAATGATATGCTAAACCCTGTAAAAAAATACAAAATCTGTCATCATGCTTGCTGATTCGTGCCGCTAGAGCGAAAGTTTAGGAGAAAACTATGTCTAACGAAAACCAACAGCCTACCCCAGAAGTTGAGCAAAACCCAAGTTCAGACAAAGTCAGTCCTTTCCTCAGTTCTCCACTTCCTCAAGGAGCGCCTCAAGGTCAACAGCAATCGTTACAACAAGGTTCAACACCGAATACATCAGTACCAAAATATAATTTGCCACGTGGTGCCAACACGGGAAATGTTGGAGCAACCACTCACTTTGGCTATCAAACTGTAAGCAGTGATGATAAGGCACAAAAAGTTGCTGAAGTTTTTCATTCAGTTGCAAGTAAATACGACATTATGAATGACCTGATGTCATTCGGTATCCATCGTATTTGGAAACGTTTTGCGATTAATATGTCAGGTGTTCGCCGTGGTCAACATGTACTGGATATTGCTGGTGGTACAGGTGACTTAGCAAAAGTATTTAGCCGTGAAGTCGGTCCACAAGGTCATGTCGTACTCTCAGACATCAATGAATCCATGCTAAATGTAGGTCGTGATCGTCTGATTGATGCAGGCTGTACTAACGTTGATTTCGTACTTGCCAATGCTGAAACTTTAGAACCCTTTGCCGATAATAGTTTTGATTTAGTGACTATCAGTTTTGGTTTACGTAACGTGACGGATAAAGATGCCGCACTACAAGCCATGTATCGCGTACTTAAACCAGGTGGTCGTTTATTGGTTCTCGAATTCTCTAAACCTGTGTTCGAACCATTCTCTAAGCTTTACGATCTTTATTCATTCACTGCATTACCAATCATGGGTAAACTCGTTGCCAATGACTCTGAAAGTTACAAGTATCTTGCAGAATCTATTCGTATGCATCCAGACCAACGTACCCTCAAAGGCATGATGGAACATGCAGGCTTCCAAAGCTGTGACTACCATAACCTCACTGGTGGTATTGTTGCAGTTCACCGCGGATTCAAACTTTAAGGCTTAAGATATGTGGTCGATTTTAGCACTGGGTGCAGTCGAACGTATCATTCATCAGGTGATTGATCTGGATGCGATTACCCGTATTCAGCTCAATCAGCTACAAGGTCAATTGTTGCGGGTGGTGATCGATCATCCACAGCTCTCGGTTGATGTTTTTTTTGATGAAAATAAAGTTCGTCTGGAACCTACCGTGACTGGACACAGTCAAACCCCATCAATATTTGAACAGCGTCCCTACGATGTCCAAAATAAAATTACAGATGCCACAGCCACCCTGCATGTCGCCAATGTGGTCGAATTAGTCAAACTCCTGCTCAGTGATATGGACCAGATTGGCAATATCCCCCTACAAGGCGATTACCATTTATTACAAGATATTCAAAGAATTATACAGCAAGCAGAGCCTGATCTCGCTGCGCATTTATCGCCTTGGATTGGTCCACAACTGGCACATGAATTGGGTAAGATTCAACTTGCACCCAAACAACTCAAGCGTTCATTACAAAGCCATTTGTTCTTTATTGAAGATACTTTAAAAGAGGATAGCGGTTTATTTGCACCACGTTGGCAAATGGATGATCTTCATCGCAAAACGCGTCAACTCAATCAAGAATTAGATCGTTTAGAAGCGAAATTTCAACAGTTACACGCTTCATTTAATCCAGCAAAACATTCCTCACAAGACTAGGTAAGATTTTATATGATTCCGCATGTTACACGGTTACTCGAACTCTGGCGTATTGCAGCACATTATCGCCTTGACACCCTGTTCCCTGCGGAAGAATTACCAGTAAAAGCCCGCCATGCCCTAAACATTATCAAAACCCATCCTGCGGCATGGTCAAGTCGAGAGAAAAAGAATCCGCTCAAGCTCAAAGAAGCTTTAGAGGATATGGGACCCTTAGCGATTAAACTGGGTCAGTTGCTTTCTACTCGTCGTGATTTGATTCCACCAGAAGTATTATCACAATTGGTGTTGTTACAAGACCGTGTCAAACCATATGACACCCAATTGGCAAAACAACGCATCCAAGAATCGCTCAAGGCTGATGTATCCACACTATTCTCTCGCTTTGATGAGCAACCCCTCGCTGCGGCATCGATTGCACAAGTTCATACTGCGGCTCTACATGATGGTCGTGAAGTGGTGGTGAAAGTCACTCGCCCTGATATTCGTAATCAAATTCTGCAAGACTTTGAAATCTTAGCTTGGCTGGGTGATTGGCTTGAAAATCGTTTAGAGGCTGCTCGCGCCTTACATCTGACTGAAATCATTCAAGACTATCGTCAAATTATCTTGAATGAGCTTGATCTGAGTCTAGAAGCGGACAATACCCGCCGAATGCGTCATTACTTTACGGGCTCAAGTATGATGTATGTGCCTGAAGTCTATATGGACAGTAAAGATGTGATGGTGGCTGAACGCATCACGGGTGTGCCTATTTCAGATATCGCAACCTTTGATCGTTTGGGTATGGACCGTGCGGACTTGGCAGAAAAAGGTTTGACCATTTTCTTTACCCAAGTATTCCGTGACAACTTTTTCCATGCCGACATGCACCCCGGCAATGTCTTTGTCGAAACCATTAACCCAAGCAATCCGCGTTTTATTGCTCTAGATTGCGCCATCATGGGTGAACTGTCCAAACATGACCAAATGACAGTTGCTCGTATGTTGCTTGCAGTAATGAATAGCAACTTTATGCAACTGATTCAGATCGTACATCAAGCAGGTTGGATTCCACCAGGCACAGATCAAGATGCCTTGTCACGTGAAATGCGCCGCACTGTTGGTCCAATGGTATCAAAACCGATGGATCAATTGGATTTCGCAGGAATTTTGATTCAGGTGATGGATATTGCACGTCGTTTCCATTTGGAAATTCCGCCGCAATTGATGCTATTACTCAAAACATTGGTACACGTAGAAGGCTTAGGCACAGATCTTTACCCACAACTCGATATTTGGAAACTGGCAAAGCCGATTCTGACCGAATGGGTCAAAGCCAATATGAATCCTGTTAAAAATATCAAAGAAATTGGACAACAGATTCCAGATCTATTATTAGGCGCTCAAGATTTACCAACATTATTAATTGATAGTTTAAATGGTTTAAAAAATCAATCGGCTTGGCAAGATAAGCAACTCCGTGAAATTCAGCAAATGCGCTTACAAATGCAACAACAGCAGCGCCGTAGCTGGATGTTTGGCAGCACCATGTTGATTATGCTCACCATTGCGATTATTAGTCCTTGGTTTGTCTCCATCATTTTAATCGTATTAAGTGCACTGATTGCAGTTTGGCGAATTATGAAATAAGTTCAAAAATCCCTTGCTCTGACAAGGGATTTTTTATAACGTAAATATTTCATTTTATGTTTGGTATCGACTGTAACCGTAAGGTTTCCCTAGAAAATGGACAATGGTTTCAACTGCGTTTATTGCCAGATTTCCATCAGGGTCAAGTGGTCTGGCTCAAAGATTTTGGCTTTGTACAATTATTTAAGACTCAGTTAAAAGAACAGCAGAGGTTTTATATTGTGTATCAAGATGAAGATGATTTATTGTCCTTTGAGGGTTTTCATGAATTACATTCAAGTCATTGCAAAATAGAACAATATCACCGAGTGATTAAACAGGTTTGTCATATTGAAAAGTTTCAAGTAAGACGATCTAAACTGATTTTGAATCATATTTTTTCAGCCTTGATGGCCTACGTCGAGATACAAAAGAACCAGTTTGAGCGGATCTTTGAAAATGTATATCGTTGGCAGAAGAAATTATTTAGACCAATCATCAAAGACTTCATTGATGACTTTATTGTCGATAAAAACCATCTGCTACCACAGAGAATCTATAAATGATAGTGCGTAAGTCCTATTAGATTAAATAAACAAGCTGTTTATTATGTCTTATATTGATACAGTTTTACTTAAAAAAATTTAAAAAAGTCATTATCACACCTATAAAACTTTGCTATAACTACGCAGGAATCAATTAAAATACCGATATTCGGGGAATAATATAATGTTTAAATCAAGAAAACTGTCATTGAGCTTGCTGACTTTATCCGTTTCTTCAGCCCTTTTACTTACAGCTTGTGGTGGAGGCAATGGGGGATCATCTGGAGGTAACCCTCCAGCGGCAGCAACACTGACAGGACGTGTGGTAGATGGTCCTATTGCCAATGCAACCGTTACATTTACTGATGAAGCAACTGCATGTAAGGGTAAAACTGCGACTACAGATGAAAATGGGGTATTTACTTTCCCACAAGGATGTACTGCAAGCGCATTGAAAGTGACAGGTGGACAGGATACGACTACAGGTCTGCCATTTACAGCTACACTACAAGCACCAAAAATTTCTCTGACAGATACTCAAGGTATCGATGTTGTTGTTACGCCAATCACAACCCTCGTTGCAACGGTAGGTACAGATAAGGCAGCAGCTATTGCAACGGCTTTAGGTTTACCGGGAACAAATTTACTAACTGCTGACCCATTAAACAGTGCTGCATTATTAGCTAAAACCACAGCTATTCAACAACTGAATGAACAAATCAGCACAGCGGTTACAACACTAAATACAGATGGTAGTTTAACCAGCACTATTGCTCAAAAAGCAATCACCGCTGCATTAATCAGTCAATTAACATCAAGTACAACCACTGTTGATTTAGGTAATACCAATACAATTAATGCGATTATTCAGGCTACTGTCAAAGATGCTGATGTAAAGGCAAAACTTCCTGCTAGTCTTCAGAGCAATATTGATAACGTTGCAACTAACCTTGCTGCCTTAACCAGTGCTAGCATTGCAGCCAATGTAAAAACGGTAGAAACCACACTCGCTGTACTTCCTGCAACACAAATTAGCTCTGCGGCAGCATTAAAAACAGCTGCACAAGAAAAAATTCTGACCGAGAAAAATGACAGTACTACTGTCAATCTGATTCAGGCATTAAGCCAAGTCTTGGCAACGGATAGAACTGCGATTGAATCTGCTCTCAAAGATATCGCTGAAGCAGCAACAACTGGTGGTGCGGCAACAGATAAATTAACTGGTGCTATCGCTGTCATTAAAGATAAAACAGGCATTGTTGTACCGACTGAAACCATTACTGAAGCAAATAAGTTTACAAATTATTTACTATTGAATGGTCTTGGTTTACAAGGCACAAGCTATACACTCGACCAATTAGCAACATCATTAATCACTCCAATTAAAGTCTCAAGCCTGAACAATCTGCTCGTACCTCTTGTTGCAAGTGATAGTTATAAGTCTTCAAATCAAGCTGTTGCCGCAGCATTAAAAGTTGAAACAGCAACCAAAGCGTTACTCATTTCTGCTAATCAGCTCAACCTAACATATACCAATGGTACATTGACGGCAGCAACATTACCAAAAGGCTCTACCGTAGGTATTACATCAACTACTTCTGAACTCAATACCAACCTTACGTTAGGTACTGATATTGATGTATTGTCCAACGGTCAAATTGCTTTAAATAGCACAACTTTAGGTAAAATCTCTGCTAGCTTAGTCAGCTCACTGAACAAATTTAACAGTGAAAAAGGCACAGCAACGGTTACAGCTGTGGTAGCACCAAGTGAGGGGCAAATCATTGCAGCGACATCTGAGTCTTTTGCAACAAAATACACTGTATCTGTATTGAGTAAATCTATAACAGGTTACGGCACAAGCGCTAAAGTTACGGTTGAATAACTTTATGATTAAACAAAGAGAGCTGCTTTCATAGTGGCTCTTTTTTTATTGTCTATTTAATGGGATCATAATGAAACATTTAAATTTACTATCAGCTTCAATACTTCTCCTCTCTCCATCATTGCTCCACGCTGCACCGAATGATATGTTCCTGCAAGCCAACTCACTTTCAGGAAAAACACAACCCTTGAATGTAGATGTTGCCATTGATGCCGTCAATAAAACCATTGACCTGTTCGATGTCCGTGCCAAAGAAGGTGCAACTTCAGAAAATGCAGGTGATTATTTAGGTGGACATATCGTTGGTAAATATCAACTTTATCCAAATCTTGAACTAGAAGCTGGTTTTTGGCAGCGTGAAATTGATTATTCAAAAGATACCAATAAATTACAAAGTTGGTTGGTTGCCACAACCTATACCCCAAATTTAAATCTACAGAAAAACGATTTTCTGGATTTACGTTTTAGCTTATGGGGCAACTACGCAGATCAGCTCAAGAAAACAACACCGACAACCATCAACAACAGAACCTTTAATTATGTTCGGGTCAATGATCCATCTGATATACAGCTACAGGTTGATGCAATTTTTTCAAGAAAACTGGATCCTATGAATCAACTCAATGCGTATGTCAGTACAGGCTATAGCAAAGTGAAAGTTGACAGCTTAAAGGCCCAAGCGAAATATCAGGGTTGTTTAGTCAACTTGAATATTAATAAAAACAACCATTACACTGGTTCTCTAGCTGAACCGTGCCAGATTGACAATGCGATTATTAATGAACTCAATATTTCAGGTTCAGCATCCGATTTCAATCTGGATGTCGATAAAGATTTAAATTACGATGCTTATTACGCCGTTATTGGAGGTTCATGGAATTGGCGCTATCAACAATTTGAAAGTCAGCTTGCTTATCAATATCAGCGTTTATGGCGTAATGACATTGATGATCGCGTCAATCATTTTGGCAATAGTGCATTGAAAGATAATCATACTTTTTCCGCACGTTTTAGTTACGACGTTACACCGAATATTACGCCTTTCGTTGAAGGTTATTTATTTAAACGCAATTTTGTAGGTAATATCCCCTTTCTTTATAACGGGGTGACTGCTTCACGTTTAGATCGTAAATATGGCTATGCCTCTTTGGGTGTGAATTTTCATTACTAATGAAAATACCTCATTTTGCCATTATTGGTGCAGGGACGGCAGGACTTACAACGGCGATTCTTCTTGAGCGAGAAGGTCATTACGTTACGATTTTTGAACAAATTGACAGACTCTCTCCTGTTGGTGCTGGTTTATTGCTACAACCTGCGGGCTTAGCCGTTTTTGAACGTCTTGGCGTATTAGATGAAGCCCTCAAACTGGGTGCAAAAGTGACAGGACTTGAAGGGCAACTCGCCAATAAATAACTTTTGGTCAATAGCCATTACCATCAGGCAGCCCCAAATCTGTATGGCTTGGGGATTCACCGCCCTACCCACAGCTTTTATTGGATGAACAAAATTAACCACTGTGGCTCTCGGCACAGTATCGTGATGTGATGCTGCTGCACATGCCATGAGCCCACAACTCGGGCAAGGGGCAAATATGGCACTTTTGGATGCGTGGGCTTTTTCCCAATCATTACAAGCTGCTCAGAAAAATCAGCAAATTGACTGGTCAATATTATGGCAACACTATCACCAACAGCGTCGATCCTCGACTCAATTCTATCAGTTCCTTAGTCGTTTACTGACTCCACTTTATCAATCTGATCATTGGTGGGCGGGTAGCATACGTGATCTTACTTTCCCGTGGATGTATCAAATCCCCTATTTCCGTAAAGAAATGGCGATTACCATTTCAGGCTTAAAAAAGGGTATGTTCGAACAAATGAGCTATCAACAGATTGCGACATACCCACACAATGAAAATGCGTTAATTCAAAACAATCAATCACTACCTGAATATGACTAAGCGCAAAAATAGGATTTGAATTAAAAATGAAAATAAGTCATTTAGATCATTTAGTTCTGACAGTCGCTGATATTGAAATCAGTTGTCAGTTTTATCAATCTGCCCTGAATTTTGAAGTCATTACTTTTGGTGAAAACCGCAAAGCACTGCAATTTGGTCATCAAAAAATCAACCTGTATCAGGTTGGTAAAGAGTTCGAACCCAAAGCTTTTCACCCCACCGCTGGTTCAGCAGATTTATGTTTTATTGCCGAAACGCCATTAGAGGAAGTGATCGCATATCTTCAAGTACAGAATATTGACATCGTTGAAGGTCCAATCGAAAGAACTGGGGCAATCGGAAAAATTCTTTCGGTTTATTTACGTGATCCAGATCAGAACTTGATTGAAATTTCGAACTATCTCAATACTTAAAAAATTAAAATTCATCAATAAAAACAAGGTTAGACATGAAATATAGTTTTCTATGGGCATTGTATCGGCAGAGTAAAGGAAAGGCGATTCGTAAAGGTTGCTGGTTCTTACTCCCTAGCATTTTTAATATATTTTGTTTTCTAAATTTCCACTATCATCTCCTTGAATGGCAAGTGAATCCTAAATCGACGATAGGAAGATTGGTGATCAGCCCTCTATTTCCGTGGATGATCTTATGGGACAGCTTGCCCTTTATATTTCTTCTGTTGATCCATCAAAAATATTTGCCTCGAATTTTAAACATTTGGCTTTATATCACAGGCGCTTATTTTTTAGTTGATGCTTGGTTTTGGTCAAGCTATCCTTGGGGTATGCTGATCATTGTTGCTTCTGCATTACCCTTTCTCGAAATAGAAAATAAACAACTCATGGGTACTTATATCCAACCTAGCCCCTAAAGCATTTTTTACCCAACAAGCATAGCCAACCCTAGCCACAAACGCTAAACTAGCTGCTTTGCCCACAACGGATTTCACGCATGTCAAACTGGTTAGATGAAGTTAAATTTGATTCCAATGGTCTTGTTCCTGCCATTGCACAACATCATCAGACTGGTCGAGTGTTAATGGTTGCGTGGATGAATCGTGAAGCATTACAACTGACGGCTGAAAAAAATCAAGCCGTGTATTACTCACGTTCACGTCAAAAACTGTGGCACAAAGGTGAAGAATCAGGGCACTTTCAAACAGTGCATGAAATTCGTTTGGATTGCGATGCTGATGTCATTATTCTGCAAATTGAACAGCATGGTGGAATTGCTTGCCATACAGGTCGTGAGTCGTGTTTTTATCGTAAACTCACGCCACAAGGTTGGGAAATTGTTGATGCTCAACTGAAAGATCCAACTGCAATTTACGGTGCATCTGCGAAAGTCGAAGCACACGATCATGGTCAAGCTGAACAAGTTGACGTACTCAGTCACTTAGGGCGTTTGATGCAAGAACGTAAAAAAGCTGAAGCGGATAGTTCTTATGTTGCCAGCCTATACAAAAAAGGCATTAATAAAATTTTAGAAAAAGTTGGCGAAGAAAGCATCGAAAGCATTATTGCAGCCAAAGACTATGCAGCACATGCCTCTCTAGAGAATAAGCATGACCTGATTTATGAAGTTGCAGATTTATGGTTCCACAGCATTGTGATGTTGGGTTATTTCGACCTTGATGCACAAGTGGTGCTAGATGAATTGGCTCGTCGTCAAGGTCTTTCTGGTTTGGTTGAAAAAGCCAACCGTAGCCAAGAAGCGTAACCCCTGCCTGTGTCGAATATCGAGAAACCCAAAGCCACCTATGAGCAAGCAATTGCGATAGACAATGCACGTTTAGGTCAATCCTTTAAAGTGATTGCGTATGCTGGCACAGGTAAAACCACGACTTTACAAATGATCAGTGATGCCATGCCCGAACGGCGTGGTATGTATTTAGCTTTTAACAAAGCCATTGCATCTGAAGCACAGAGTAAATTTCATGGCAATGTAAATTGTCGTACCTTTCACTCTCTTGCCTTTCGTAGCGTACCGCGTGGCGTAACTGATAAATTACGACTACCGCGTTTAAGCCCAAGTTTTATTGCTAAAGAATATCGTTTAGAGCCTATTACGCTTCGCCGTCTCATGGGCGGACGTTATGAAAAATATGTGCTGATGCCAAGTCGCCTTGCGAGTTTAGTTGCTAATGCTGTCAGCTATTTCTGCTCGACCAGCTCACAATACCCTGCCCCTCGCCATATTCAAGCGCCAAGCTGGTTGCACCAAGATGATATTGAATCGTTACAACAACACTTATATCCAGCAGTTGAACGCCGTTGGTTAGAGTCAATTGATCAAAACCATCAAGCAGGGATTGGTCACGATATTTACCTCAAACTTTGGGCATTATCAGAACCCAATATTCCAACAGATTATGTTCTGTTTGATGAAGCACAAGATGCTGACCCACTCATGTTGGGTATTTTACTACGTCAAAAGAGCACACAAGTGATTTATGTCGGTGATGCACATCAGCAAATTTATGCGTGGCGTGGCGCGGTCAATGCAATGCAACAGATGCCTTTACATGAAAGCCGTTTAACGACCTCTTTCCGTTTTGGCGATGCAATTGCTGATGTTGCCAATAGTCTGCTTGGTGCATTAAACGAAACTGTTCCACTATTGGGAAATCCAAATGTTAAATCGAGTGTGGTGAATAAACCCCATACTAAAATGCGCGATGCCATTTTATGTCGTACCAATGCACGTGCAATGGAACTCCTACTTTCGGGTTTAGTGCATGGCGACAAAGTCAGCTTACAAGCTGATCATCAGAAACTCAGTCGTTTTGTGGATGCCGCTAGTTTACTCAAACAAGGCAAACGAATCACTGATGTGCCCGAACTGGCTTGGTTTAATTCATGGCATGATGTGCATGAATATTGCGAAACCAATGATGGTAGCGACATCAAACCTTTAGTGAAGCTGGTCGATGATCATGGTACTGAGCCACTCAAGAAAGCACTTGCCAAAATCACGCCGATTGAACAAGCAGATTATGTTATTTCAACTGCACACAAAGCCAAAGGCTTGGAATGGAATCGTGTGCATATTGAAGATGATTACCAATTTAAAATAAATGGCCTAGAACATAAAATTACAGATGAGGAATTAAGACTACTTTATGTTGCCTGTACTCGTGCTAAAGTAAGTTTAAATATTCATCATCTTTACGATTTAATACAACAATTAAAACGGGGCGCTCCCTCAAGTCTTCGCTAGTCCGTAGGTTAAAGCGCTTATGTTCAGGGAGAGCTTATGCAACTTGAATCAGTGCTATTTAAACATGTTGGCATGTTTCGCGACTTAACCATTGAATTTCAACCGACTCAACGCCCAATTACACTTATCTTAGGTGAGCAAGCTACAGGCAAAACCACAATTTTAAAAAATATCTACCAAGCCTTAACGTGGTTTTCCGCACGTTATAAAGATATTCGTACCGCAGGTGTCGTGATTGCTGATCAAGATATTTTGTTGACACGCTTACAAGCCAAAGTTCAAGTCCAAGTTAGAATGAGCAGTGAATTAACTCATCATCTACCAGAAAGTAGCTCTGCACAAACGACTGACACTCAGAATTGTAGTTGGAAGTTATTTAAAACGTTTAACAGTCAAGGCGTTGGAATTAGCCAAGTTGAAACGCAGCAACTTGATCAAATGGTATCGCTATACCAAAAAACCAGTCTTCAAGATCCATTATTTGGATTACCGTTAATTGCGTATTATCCTGCCGAACGCTTTGTACAAGAGGTTAATTTACAAAGCAAGAATGCACCAGGAACACTACAAGATATTGCTGCCTACGATTTAACAGCGATTCCATACACAACTTTTGCGCGTTTCTTTGAGTGGCTACGGGAAATTAGTGATGTTGAAAATGCTCACTCTGCCCATATCGTCAGACGTCTTATTGGCAACGATTTCAGTCAGCAGAATCAATCAGAGGTTTTGCAGCAATTACAACAAGAACTGATGAATCATCCTAAACAACTCTCAGCACCTAATTTATATGCGCTGAAAAAAGGCTTACATACCATCTTTCCAGAATTGAATGATATCTATATTCAATATATTCCTAAACTTCAATTAATGGTGCGTTACAAAGATCAGACCATTCCCTTTCAGCAATTATCGGCCTCTCTTAAATCATGGATTGCATTGGTCGGTGACATTACACGTCGTTTATGCTTACTTAATCCACATTGTTTCGACCCATGTTTAGAAGGTGAAGGCATATTATTAATTGATCAAATTGAGCATCAGTTAGATCAAAATATGAGTGCTGAAATTTTAGAGCGTTTGCATCAAGCATTTCCAAGACTACAAATTATTGCTTCAGGCAATCGCGATGAATTATTAGAACATGCTTTAGAATATCAATGCTTCAGGTTAGGTGATAAAGAAATTTATGAGATTAATCTTGAGAAATCTCAACAACAACTTTCACAACTCTATAATGAGTTAAGTCAATCAGAAAGCATTCTCTTGCAGCAGAATCAACACTTATTAGAATCAGAAAATTTGGTCAGTAAAGTTGATGAACTCTTGCATCAAATCCAAGCGCTTGATGAACAAGAAAAGAGTCATTTACTTCATCTACTTAAAATTGATGATACCCCTCAAGAGAGATCAATTTGATATTGGGCTTTAAGATTGATTGCATCATTAATCCTTATAAACTAGAGGTCAATTTTTTCTTTTAAATAGGTGTTCTGTACTGAAAACACTAGATTGTAGGGATGCGCATTTGATCCAAGACCAGATCTCTATTCCTCTTATGTATACAGATAATCGAATGGAAAATATTCAATTAAATAGCGAATAAAAAACGTTGATAGACAAGTTTTAGCGACAAAGATGTTGTTAGTTTCATGTAATAACATCAGATTTTTGTTGATTTTTTATAGTAAAATAAAATTCATTTTTTACTTTCAAGTTGTGCAATACAACTTGCTCTTTCCGTTAACTTGATTGGGTTTCGAGACTTGAAACTTTGGCTTTCTCTTTGAACGCCTTAAGTCTTGGAAGAAAATCCACCATTAGGTCTCTCTCGACCTAAATCATCGACATGGATACCAGTGTGCTACCGATTATTATTTTATTACCTCTCATACTTGGCACAACCCTTGTCTCACAATTGCAACGTATTTCACGGGGTGTGACGGCAATTGGAGCAATTGGCATTAGCCTGAGTTGTTTTATTTTATTGCTTAGCCAAGCTGAAACGGTTTTACAGGGTAATGCCCTGCAACAGAGTTGGGAATGGCTTCCACAACTGGGCATCAATCTTAGTTTTCGCCTTGATGCATTAGGATTATTGTTCGGTTTACTGATTAGTGGGATCGGCACACTGATTTATATTTATGCCTATTATTATCTCAGCCCCAAAAACTCACTCAGTAAACTGTATCAGTTGCTCATGCTATTCATGGCAGCGATGCTTGGGATTTCACTTTCCAACAATTTGATTATCTTACTGGTATTTTGGGAAATGACCAGTATTTCTTCATTCTTGCTCGTGGGCTATTGGAGTCAATATGATGCCGCCCAACGTGGTGCGCGTATGGCACTCACGATCACAGGGATGGGCGGTTTGGCAATGCTAGGGGGCTTTGTCCTCTTAGGACAGATGGCAGGTACTTACCAGATTGACCAATTGGTGTTAATGAAAGAGTCTATTCAGCAGCATCAATTATTTGTTCCCACTCTACTGCTCATTTTACTAGGTTCATTTACCAAAAGTGCGCAATTCCCATTTCACTTTTGGTTGCCAAATGCAATGGCAGCACCTACGCCTGTTTCAGCCTATCTCCATTCAGCAACGATGGTGAAAGCAGGTATATTTTTATTAGCCCGCTTAGCGCCACTCTTTATTGGGGCAGCGTTGTACCACAATATCGTAACTTTCGTCGGTTTATTCACTTTATGTATGGCAGCGGGTTTCGCCATATTTAAAGAAGATCTCAAAGGGCTTTTAGCTTATTCAACCATCAGCCATTTAGGTTTGATTGTTTGTTTACTCGGCATCGGTTCGCCACTCGCTGTTGCAGCAGCAATCTTTCATATCATTAATCATGCAACATTCAAAGCTGCTCTTTTCATGATTGCAGGCATTATTGATCATGAAACAGGAACACGTGATTTACGTAAGCTCAGTGGTATCTGGCAACTCCTTCCGTTCACAGGTACTCTAACCATGATCACCGCTGCTTCGATGGCTGGTGTACCGCTAACCAATGGCTTTATTTCCAAAGAGATGTTCTTTACGGAATTACTGGCAAACCTATCAGGTCCAGTAATGATAATTGCAGCGATCGTGGCAACTTTATCCGGTATTTTTGCTGTTACTTATTCTATTCGCTTGGTACATGGCGTGTTCTTTGATGGTGGGCTTGGTAAACACATTCCTAATAAAGATGCACACGAACCACCTCTCGGAATGCGCTTACCTGCGATTATATTAGCGACATTATGTATTCTGGTCGGCATTCTGCCTGCACTATTGGCTGGAACAGTGGTGAATAGTGTAACGCGCGCGAGTTTGGCTCAACCTGAATTTGAGGGTGTTCATTTAGCGATTTGGCACGGTATTAATGCACCTTTAATCATGAGTCTAGTTGCATTAATGGGTGGTGGTTTATTTTACTTTAGCCTCATTAAAAATCAGCATTTACGTAAAATTGACTTAGACCCTTATTTAGGTAAATTCCAAGGCAAACTTTTATTTGAATCATTCCTGAAGCATCTCTTACTTACTAGTCGAAAAATCAAACAAAAGACTGAAACAGGTTCTCTACAAAGTTATCTTCTTTGGATTGTTTTCTTTAGCATCATCATGGTGGGTTTACCCTTATTCAATCAGGGATTAACAACTGGCACACGTGAGCTTACCCATGCTCCATGGATTGCTGTGGTCTTATGGCTCACATTATTCTCGGGCTGTTGGATGATGTTGTGGTTCCACCACGAACGGATTAAAGCTGTTTTAATTAGTGGTGCTGTTGGACTTGTCGTCACCATGGTGTTTGTCGCCTTATCTGCACCAGATCTTGCACTCACTCAGATCACAGTTGACGTTGTTACTACTGTTTTATTGTTGATGAGCTTATCGCTATTACCGCAGTTGACCCCTTACGAATCGAGCCGTCCACGCCGTTGGCGAGATGCAAGCTTAGCAATCGCAGGTGGTATCGGTATTGGTTGGATTACATGGCTAATATTAACGCGAGAACATAATTCAATCTCATGGTTCTTCTTACAACAATCCCTCCCATTAGGCGGTGGTTCAAACGTTGTCAATGTTATCCTTGTTGATTTCCGTGGTTTTGATACCTTCGGTGAAATTACAGTATTGGGTATTGCAGCAATAGGAGCACTGTGTCTCATGGATGGTATGCGTGCACATGGCACCACCATGACACAAGGTTTATCTTATCGTTTTAACCCTTCACCATTGATGTTACGTATTTCAGCCTCATGGGTACTTCCCCTCGCCCTTGTCGTCAGTATCTACATTTTTATGCGTGGCCATAACTATCCGGGGGGTGGCTTCATTGCAGGTCTGATTACGGCAATGGCGCTGATTATTCAATATATTGTTTTAGGTCAGGATAGAACCGAACAACTGATCAAAGCAAAATCTGGTCGTTTATATGAGATTTGGATTGGCTCAGGTTTAGCAATTGCAGGTTTAACAGGTATTGCAGCTTGGTTTTGGACACGCCCATTCTTAACAACAGCACATATTTATATAGAACCACCATTATTTGGAAAAATGCATTTAGCTTCGGCTGTCTCATTTGATCTCGGGGTTTATATGACCGTTGTTGGCGCGACAATGCTGCTAATTTCAGTCTTAGGGGATTCGCGTCACTCAAGTATGTCAGGACCTGTTCCAAGTGGAGATAAATAAACATGGTTAGTATTGAGTTTTTGCTCGCTTCGGGAATTGGTCTGCTAACAGCAACAGGCATCTATTTAATTTTACGTGCCAGAACCTTTCCTGTCGTACTCGGTCTGGCCATGATCGGTTATGCCGTAAATTTATTTTTATTTGCAGTCGGTCGTATTCAAATTAATGCACCTGCAATCATTACAGAAACAACTAAAGTAACAGATCCGTTACCGCAAGCGTTGGTACTCACTGCGATTGTGATTGGTTTTGCAACAACCGCTTTTATTGTACAGCTTGCACTACGCAGTCGTTATGAATCGGGCACGGATCATGTTGACTCCAAAGAAGAAGCAACTGTGACTTATGACCCACGTGAGGATGAGCCATAATGTTTGATTTCAATAATTTTTGGCATGCTCATACTCCTATTTTAAGTATTTTAATTCCAGCATTTACGAGTTTTTTACTACTTTTATTAGGCAATCCTGGTTCTGGTTCTCTAAAACAGGATTGGCGCCAACCTTGGCGACGTGGCATTAGCTTAGGTTCTGCACTTCTAGGCTTAATCACAGCAATCAGTTATTTGATGATCGCCAATACAGGTCAAGTTACCGTCTATCAACTTGGTGAATGGTCTGCTCCTTTTGGAATTGTTTTAGTTCTCGATCGTCTCGCTGCGTTCATGTTGGTGCTGACTTATGCACTTGCAGTGCCTGTCATTTGGTACGCAAGTGATAACTGGGATACCCGTGGGCGCTATTTCCACACCATGTTCCATTTTTTGTTAATGGGTATAACGGGTGCATTCCTGACAGGTGACTTATTTAACTTATTCGTGTTTTTTGAAATCCTGTTGATGGCATCTTATGTATTGCTATTACATGGTCAAGGGCGACCACGTTTCCAGCTAGGCATACATTACGTCACGATTAACTTACTCGCATCAGCGCTATTTTTGATTGGTTTAGGGATGATCTACGGCAGCGTTGGTAGTTTAAATATGGCTGATGTGAGTCGCCTTATCCCAACCTTAGACAGCGATCAACATAAACTTGCAATCGCGGGTGGCTTGTTACTGTTTGTTGTATTTGGGATCAAAGCAGCAATGCTTCCTGTCGGCTTTTGGCTACCAAAAACCTATGCTGTTGCAAGCACACCCGTTGCTGCAATTTTTACTATTATGACCAAAGTTGGTATTTATGCCATTCTACGTGTCAATGGTACTGTTTTTGATGATGCAATGGCACAGAGTATTTTCAAAAACTGCTTATTAATGATTGGTTTGATTACTTCATTCTATGGTGTAATCGGCGCAATTGCTGCTGAACGCTTACGCCGTTTTGTTGGCTTTATGGTGTTGTCATCGATTGGAACATTACTCATCGCTATTGCCATGTTGAATACCCAAGCATGGTCAGCAGCATTGTATTATTTAGTCCACAGCACCATAATTGCGGCTGCATTCTATTTGTTTTGTGGTTGGATGACTGCGCAACGTGGTTCATTCAAAGATCATTTAAAAGTTGCACCGAAAATCAAACAGGAAAAAGCGGCTGCTTTTACTTATTTTACCATTGCACTCATGATGGCGGGTTTACCCCCTTTCAGTGGTTTTCTAGGTAAAGTTTTTATCTTACAGGCTACCGCTGAAACGCCTTATCAGGGTTGGATTATTGCTGTTATTCTGATTGTTAGCTTACTTAGCATTATCGCATTCACACGTGTTGGTTTTATCCTTTTTTGGCGTGCTAGTCCACCCGAAGAAAATCCTAAAGAACCAGCATATAACGCTTATCAAGCACTACCTGATACAGCACCTCATCGGAATGACAAAGCAATCTATGTATTACTGATTGCTTTGATGAGTTATGTTGTATTTGCAGCACCAATTCAAAGTTATACAACTTCAACTGCACAACAAATTCAAAATCATGCGCTTTATCAACAAGCGATTCTAAAACATGATAGTCAAGGTCGTGCCATTAGCGTGCAGCCATTTGATGCAGCATATTTGCCTGAAACTAAATATGGCGGTGAGGTTGAGGATCATAATGCGGTATTAATTCCAGATGTTATCTCAAAACCGATGCTACAAGGCGAACATATTTCGGAATATAAACAACGTCAAATTGCTGAGCAAACTTTATCAAATCCAACTATTCCAAATGCCACACAATTAAAACCGATGGAGGAACACTAATGCAAAAACGTGCTTTGCTTGATCGTTGGTTTCCCCACCCCTTTGTGTCATTTTTAATTTTTGTGACTTGGCTCATGCTGTCGCATAGTTTGGACATCACAGATATTTTTATTGCAATTCTATTAGGTATCTTTGTTTCACGTTTGGTAAGCCCTTTTATTGCACGTACACCCCATATTCATTGGTTACCTGCAATCAAACTTTTTTTTGTGGTGCTATGGGATATTGTGATTTCCAACTTTCGTGTAGCTAAAATGGTGCTTGGACCAATCGATGAGTTGCATCCAAAATGGTATCGCGTGCCATTAGAAACTGAACATGAGCAAGTAAATACGCTACTCGCAATGATCATTACAACGACGCCAGGTACGGTATCCGCAGGGATTGATCAAGAACGAGGAGATATTTTAGTTCATGCACTCAGTACCGATAATGTTGAATTAGATATTCAAGACATCAAAAATCGTTATGAGCTACCTTTGCTCGAAATCTTTGATGTAAAGATTGCAGAAGGAGCAGCGAAATGACCATTTTACCTTATGCACTTGCAATTAGTTTAGTAGCGATCACGATCTCCATGTTTCTTTGTCTGATCCGCATGATCATTGGACCATCTGTTGTTGATCGCTTGTTAGCACTCGATACTCTTTTTCTTAATGCAACATGTCTGATTGTGGTATTAGGTATTTACTGGGCAAGTACCAATGTATTTGAAGGTGCTCTATTGGTGGCGATGCTCGGTTTCGTTTCAACTGTTGCACTGGCTCGCTATTTTACCACTGGACATGTGATTGATTAAGGAGAGTGGTTATGCAAATAATTTTTGAGATTATCATTTCATTCTTTTTGATCTTTGGTGCATTTTTTATGCTCGTAGGTTCAATCGGAATGATTCGTCTACCCGACTTATTTATGCGTCTGCATGCACCGACTAAATCAAGTACGTTAGGCTTGGGGAGTTTTTTAATTGCAGCTATGATATTTGGAGCGACTCAAGGTCGTTTCGGTTTTGCTGAATTATTGATTACTTTATTTGCCTTTATTACTGCCCCAGTATCAGCAAATTTAATGGCACAAGCTGCAATTCATTTACGTTTGCGTTCAACTAGTGGTGATGTTCCAGAGGCTTTAAATCGTCCGCTACCGTGGCAACGTTATCGTCGTAATGCAGAAAAGAAAGATCAACTCTAAGTTGGTCTTTTTATTGAGCTCAATGTATTTTTTTAATTTTTAGAAAGCCTAAACCAATTAACTCGCTGAAAGATATAATTTTAATAGAAAAAAATCATATCAATCTAAACAATGATCTATAGCACAAAAGAAAGCCACCCGAAGGTGGCTTTCTTTTAGAACTTATTCTTTATCGTCTTGCCCTTGTTCAGGCAGATCCTTCACAGCTTCCGCGATCAAACCAAACATATAGTTACCATAGGCATTCGTTTTATCGTAATGGAAACGCAATCTTGGCGTAATACGTGTCTTGATACGACGGCTCAATTCATGACGCAAGAAACCAGAAGCTTTATTCAATACATCTAAAGTTTCTTTATTTGCGACTTCACTTTGCTCATCACCAAGTTCACGTCCCATCACAGTGACATAAACTTCAGCATAACCCATGTCTGCACTGACTTTCACCGCAGAGATGGTCACTAGACCACCTAAGCGAGGATCTTTAAGCTCTTGACGGATCAGCTCAGACAACTCACGTTGTACTGAATCCGCCATGCGCTTTAAGCGTTGGCTACCCGCCATTAAAGACTCCGTTTAATCAATTGAACATCATAGACTTCGATCTTGTCTTTAACTTTGATGTCTTTATAACCTTTGACTGCAAGGCCGCATTCCATACCAGCACGAACTTCTTCAACCACTTCTTTATAACGACGAAGAGATTCAAGTTCACCTTGGAATACAACCACGTCATCACGTAATACGCGAATCGGTTTATTACGATGCAATGTACCTTCAAGTACCATACAGCCAGCTGCTGCACCAAACTTACTTGAGTGGAAGACTTCACGCACTTCTGCAACACCCAAGATCGTTTCACGATGTTCAGGTGCAAGCTTACCGCTCATTGCAGCTTTTACATCATCAATTAAATGATAGATGACGCTGTAATAACGAATATCGATGCCATCTTGATCAGATTTTTGACGAGCCGTGTTATCTGCACGAACGTTGAAACCTAATAATACTGCTTCTGAAGATTCAGCTAAAGTCACATCTGACTCAGTGATTGCACCAACACCAGAACCAATGATGCGGACTTTCACTTCATCTGTCGAAAGTTCATCAAGCGCAACATGTAATGCTTCTAAAGTACCACGTACATCTGTTTTGAGTACGACATTCACATAAGGAATATCTTTTTTACCCATAGATGCCATGATGTTTTCAAGACGCATTGCACTGGCACGCTCTAGACGCTTATGACGTTCACGATCAGAACGAGCATCTGCAACTTCACGTGCTTTCTTCTCATCATTCACGACAAGAACTTCATCACCCGCCATTGGTGCATCAGGTAAACCTAAAATTTCAACTGGAATTGAAGGACCCGCTGAAGTGATACGTTGACCATTTTCATCAACCATCGCACGTACACGACCATAAGATGAACCCGCAAGAACCAAATCACCAATGTTCAATGTACCATTTTGTACCAAAATTGATGTTACCGCACCACGACCTTTGTCAACACGTGCTTCAATCACCACACCTTGCGCCGCGCCTTCTGCTGAAGCTTTAAGCTCCATCAATTCAGCTTGGATCAAGATGAGATCAAGTAACTCATCGATACCCGCACCAGAGTGTGCTGAAACTTTAGCGATAGGTGTATCCCCACCCCACTCTTCAGGCACGATTTCTTTATGTGCTAATTCATTTAATACACGATCGACATCAGCAGATTCTTTGTCCATCTTGTTAATAGCAACAATAATCGGTGTACCCGCAGCACGCGCATGGTCAATTGCTTCAGCTGTTTGTGGCATCACACCATCATCAGCAGCAACAACAAGTACCACGATATCAGTCGCTTTCGCACCACGTGCACGCATTGATGTAAACGCAGCATGTCCTGGTGTATCTAAGAAAGTAATAATGCCTTTCTCGGTCTCAACATGGTATGCACCGATATGCTGGGTAATACCACCCGCTTCGCCTGCCGCCACTTTAGAACGACGAATGCGATCAAGTAACGATGTCTTACCATGGTCAACGTGACCCATGATTGTTACAACAGGTGGACGAGTCGTTTGTTCGCCACGAGCTTCTTCAGCTGCAACCAATAAGTTGTCTTCTGCTTGTGTATCAGAAACTAAAACTGGATTGTGACCCAATTCTTCAACTACCAATACTGCTGTATCTTGATCAATCGCTTGGTTTTGAGTAACAAGTTCACCCATTTTCATCAGGGTCTTAATGACTTCACGAACCTTAACCGCCATTTTTTGTGCAAGATCGGCAACGATAATCTTCTCACCAATCTCAACATCATAAACCTGTTTTTTCACAGGTTTTTCAAAACCATGCTTGTTGGATTGGCTGGTTTTCAAACCGCGCTTATGATGACTTTTGCTGAAGCTCTGCTCAGCCTGAGCATCACCACCTCGGCCACCTTTCTTGCTTGCACGTGGATTTGCAGTCGCACCACCACGCTTGATTTCACGGTCTTCCTTGTTGAAAGAATCTTCATATGCCTGACCAACAAGTCCAGCGGCTAAAGGTGAATCATCAATCACACGAATGGTTGTGGTTGCATCATCACTTGAATATTTTGAAGCCATCTGGCGCATTTGCTCCAGTGTACGCTTCTGTGCTTCTTCCGCAGCTTTACGGCGTACAGCTTCTTCAGTCGCCTTTAACTTGGCTGCTTCTGCTTCACGGGCTTTTTTCTGTTCAGGTGTTTCTGTTGGCTTGACAACAGGTGCTTTAATTACCTTGTCGCTACCCCGTTTCTTCACCACAACTGCGGTTTTTGCAGGAGCTTGTGAAGCACTCTCAGAAGTATGTGCTGCACGCATTGCTTCTAACGTTGCATTGGCTTTTTGTTCAGCTACATCACGTGCATTTTGAACAGCTAAATCACGTGCATTTTGCTCTGCGCGTACTTTAGCATCTGCTTCTGCACGTGCTTTGGCTTCTGCGGCGATCTGCTCTGGATTTGGCTTGGCAAAAACCTGCTTTTTACGCACCTCAACATTGATACTTTTTGCTTTACCCGAAGTACTGGTGACTTTGGCTGTATGGGTTGTTGTACGTTTCAACGCAATTTTTCCTGTGTTACCACTGCCTTGACCATGTACTTTTTTCAGGTGATTAACCAAAGTATCCTGCTGTTCAGTGGTAATAATGTCATCTGCTTTACGCTGTGGTAGACCTGCTTCGCGAACCTGCTCTAGGAGTTTCTCTACAGGACGTTCTACGCTGAGCGCTAACTCTTGAATCGACTTGTCCGTCATCTATTATCTCCTAGTTAAACCATGATTCACGTGCTTTCATGATCAATTGACCTGCTTTGTCATGACCTAAACCTTCGATATCCGAAATATCATCAGTCGCTTGATCAGCCAAATCATCAATTGTAATCACACCACGCGCCGCCAATGCATAAGCAATCTCAGTGGTCATACCATCCATACCGAGAAGTTCTGCGCTTGGCTCTTGAATATTTTCTTGCTGTTTCAGTGCATCAGTTAAAGCAGCCTCTTTAGCACGGCTTTGAAGCAATTCAACTAAATCTGCATCTAGTTCAATTTCATCAAATGTTTCAGCTGGAACATAAGCAATCTCTTCTAATGAAGTAAAGCCCATTTCCACCAATGCCATTGCTAAATCTTCTTCAATATCGAGACGTGTAACAAACATATCTAAATACTGTTGTGCTTCATTTTGCTGACGAGCACGATACTCTTCTTCTAACATCATGTCGAGTTTATAACCCGTCAATTCCGATGCTAAACGAACATTTTGCCCTTGCGAACCAATTGCACGTGCTAACTGATCATTGGTTGCGAAGATAATATCTGCACTACGTGCATCTTCATCTAGTACAATACCTGATACATCAGCTGGCTCTAATGCACTTGCAATATATTGTGCTGGATCATCTGACCACACCACGACATCAATACGCTCACCATTCAACTCTTGTTGTACTGCTTGAATACGTGTGCCACGCATACCAATACATGCACCTACAGGGTCAATACGATGGTCATTGGTTTTCACTGCAATTTTAGCACGAACACCTGGTTGACGAGCAGCTGCTTTAATTTCGATGATTTCTTCAGAAATTTCTGGAATTTCTTTTTTCATCAATGCAATTAACATCTCAGGACGAGCACGAGATAATAATAATTGCGCGCCACGACCTTCGCGGTTTACGCTGTATAAAATGGCATTGATACGTTGCTTAGGACGCAAAATTTCTTTATGAATGGTTTCTTCACGCGCCAAGTAAGCTTCAGCGTTATCACCTAGATCAATGATGAAACCATCTTTGGTTTGTTTTTTGACTTCGCCGTAAATCAACTCACCCACTTTAGATTCATAGGCATCGGCAACCAAAGCACGCTCAGCTTCACGAATCTTTTGTACAATGACTTGTTTCGCAATTTGAGCAGCAATACGACCAAATTCAATTGACTCAACTTCTAGCTCACGCACATCACCGATTGACCATTTTGATGGATCAACATCTGAGATTGCATCTTGGCAAGCTGGCATTTCATGATCTTCATCCGCCACAACTGTCCACTGACGGAAAGTGCGATAATCACCTGTTTTACGATCAATTTCAATACGAAGCTGTGCTTCTTCTGAATGTGTTCCTTCGTAAAACTTTTTCTTCGTTGCTGCAACAAGTGCTTGCTCTAATGCTTGGAAGATCGCCTCACGACTCACACCTTTTTCATTACTAACCGTTTCTGCAACGGTAAGAATTTCGCGGCCCATAAGTCACCTACCGATTTCTTATAAAATTAAGTTAATATTAGTCTTGATAGATTAAATTTGCTTTATCAATATTATTACTATCAATTTCAAGCACATGCTTACCTTCCACTTCAACTTGAATGATTTCATTTTCTAAGTCTACAGAAAGTAATTTCGCTTGAAACTTACGACGATTTTCGACGGCAGCAATTAATCGTAAAGCCACTTGTTGCCCAATATAAGCAGGCAATTGATTGAGTTGGAAAAATGGACGATCCCAGCCTGGTGAAGAGACTTCTAAAGCATATTCACCTGAAATTGGATCATGAACATCAAGCATTGCACCCACTTGTTGTGTTACTAAAACACAATCTTGAACGCCAATACCACGCCCTTGTTCAACTTCGCCATCTTCATTTAAGATAGGTTCAACATTCTCATCAACTACTTTATCAATATAAATACGTAATAAAGAACGTTTACCTTGTGGTAGGAATTCAATCCCCCATAGATCTACACCACACGCAGCTACTGCTGGCGCGATTAGATCATGCAATGCTTGAGATTTATTTGATAATTTCATTTACTCTCGTCGCTCTCATGCGAGCCAATCAATCTTAACCGTATAGTGAAGCACGACTATTTGACCAATTGATGTCGAACACTACACGATAGCTAAACAACCAATAAAAAAGGGCGTAAATCGCCCCTATGTTACACAGAAAACCGAAGTCCACTGTGCAAAAAGGCCCACCTTATTGTGAGCCTCTTTTAGAAACTTGGTAGCGGGAGCTGGATTTGAACCAACGACCTTCGGGTTATGAGCCCGACGAGCTACCAGACTGCTCCATCCCGCATCAACGTGCAAAATTATATACAAATATAAAAAAAAAGTCAATTCAAGTTTTTTGTATTTGCTTGATTAAGTTGCACCTTAATCAAATGGTAGCGGGAGCTGGATTTGAACCAACGACCTTCGGGTTATGAGCCCGACGAGCTACCAGACTGCTCCATCCCGCATCAACAACATCACTGCATACACCAAACTTACTGGTTATTAAGCTTGGTGCGGAAGGGGGGACTTGAACCCCCACGCCCGAAAGCACTACCACCTCAAGGTAGCGTGTCTACCAATTCCACCACCACCGCAGCTTTGTGGGACGCATTCTATTCCTTTAAATATAAAAAGGAAAGTGCTAATTCAACTTATTGAGTTGTTTTAGGTGCGTTTGATGAAGTTTCAGGCGATGTTACTGGTGCAGAGGTCGCGGTTTGAGCAGATTTTAAGCTATACGCATCAGCTGTTTGTTTTTTTGCAAAAACAGCCAAAGTTAAACTCGTAGCAAAAAACAAGGCTGTAAAAATTGCAGTTAAACGAGTTAAAAAGTTACCCGCTCCCGAGGCACCAAATACCGTAGCAGCACCACCGCCACCAAACGACGCTCCTGCCTCAGCACCCTTACCTTGTTGCACTAAAACCAATCCAATAATCATAATTGCTAAAATGATATGTACAACGAGTATAAAACTATACATTTCTACTTCCTATTATTTGCTTTGAGCAAATGCTTTTGCAATTTGATAAAAAGATTGTGCATTGAGTGATGCACCTCCAACCAAAGCGCCATTAATATCAGGACATGCGGCCAACTCAACAGCATTCTCGGCTTTAACACTACCGCCATACAATATAGCCATGTTTGTACCGAATGATGTAATTTGTTTTAAGCCTTCACGTATTTTTGCATGCATCATTTGCGCATCCGCAGGTGAAGCTGTCTTCCCTGTTCCAATTGCCCAAATCGGCTCATACGCTATCACAATATTTTGCCATTGTTCAGCTTTAACGACGGATGCAATATCACAAATTTGCTGTAATACTACTTGCTCAGCAGCACCTTGCTCACGCTGCTCTAAGCTTTCGCCAACGCAATAGATCACCGTCAAACCTGCATTTAATGCATTTTGCAGTTTTGCTTTTAAAATATTGACGTTGTCACCAAACAATTCACGGCGCTCAGAGTGTCCAATCAACACATATTCAATCTGGCTATCTTTTAACAGCTCCGCACTTACCTCACCTGTGTAAGCACCAGTACCTGCCACACGAGAAAGATCCTGAGCCACAGTATAAATGGCTCTATTTGCATCTTTTAACTGAGCATGAACACCACTCAAGGCAATCGTCACGGGCGCTACACCAATATGACATTGCTCAGGAGAAATATTGTCCTGTTGTAGTAACTGCTTAAATTCTTCTATTAATTGGAAAGCACTCGCATGCATTGGATTCATTTTCCAATTGCCAATAACCCAAGGGGTAATCGCCGAATTCGACATACTTCGCCCACCTACAACTAATTTATAAAAAATGCTGCATATTTTACACGTATTTTTCTCTGTACACGACAAAAAAAGATAACTCATTGAAATAATGGCATAATACTTGTTTTCTGACGACGAATATGATG
>NZ_NHRP01000089.1:0-887 GCF_002165385.1 Acinetobacter sp. WCHA39 | reverse complement strand
AATAGATTAACCTCAAACTTCTAATTCTTATAAATAATGAAAAACACCCAACTTATCTAGCACATCTAAAGACAATTGTTTACGTAGAGCAATATCATCACCAGCTTTCATTTGCATATTTAAAGCAAATGCCACCACTTGCCCATCTGCCTTTTCAACAAAACCCACATACCAACCCACTTGCGGGTCTACAGCCATTCCCCAGCCACTTTTAGCATATAGACGATTCTCCCCTCTGCGCTCTACATACAACATCTCTTTCACTTGTTGCTGAACTTCAGGTTTAAAAGGCAATTGCCCTTGGGCTAAATCATACACAAACTTTACTTCTTGTATAGGTGTAATTGTCAAAGGCCCTTTCAACCAAAATTGATCAACTTCCGTGCCTATTTGCATATTGCCATAACCAATACGTTGCAATTCACTTTGCATTAAGCTTGGACCAATACGACGTGCCAATTCTTGATATACAGGCACTGTAGATGCTTGCATGGCTTCGCCCAAAGTAAAATCTTTGTCCCATGCTTTAAAAAAACGTGGCTTTCCATCCCACTTAAATATTTCTGTAGATGTTGCTTTATGATTTTCTAAACCAATTAGTGCATTGGCAATTTTAAATGTAGATGCAGGAATATAAGCTGTTTTTGCTCGGTCTAAATGCGTGCCATATTTTTTAATATTTTGACCATCATATGTGACAAACACAGCATCAGCTGAGATTTCATTAAAAAGCGCTTGAACATTCTGATCGATGATTGAGTTATTCACTTGTGGAATTGTACTTGTTTTTGCTCGACTCATACTATGCTCAGCACAAGCCCCAATACTTATGCTTAAGCAAACTAAACTCAATATTTTTAATAATTTCATGATATACAACTTTAAAA
>NZ_NHRP01000088.1:0-977 GCF_002165385.1 Acinetobacter sp. WCHA39 | reverse complement strand
GACAATAGCAAGAGTGAACCACCTGATCCCTTCCCGAACTCAGAAGTGAAACCTCTTAGCGCTGATGGTAGTGTGGCACTTGCCATGTGAGAGTAAGTCATCGCCAGCTTTTAAATCTAAACACCCCTAACCTAATGGTTAGGGGTGTTTTTTATGGCAAAGAGTTTTATGTACTGCTCTTTTATTAAAATTATTATTCAAATTCTATGAAACAATTAGATTGGAAAAAAGATTAGGCTGAATTTTTCAATAAGTTAAAAGATCGCTATGTAGATGGATTGGAGTTCTGCAGAATAGCCTATGATCTATTTGAATATGTTAAAGAGCACGATCAAGATGGTTATGAGTTAAGCAAAAGACCTCGTAATATAAAAGAATTAATAGAAGAAATTCTTCCAATTTCAGTATATGTAAGAACTAAATATAGATTAGGAAATTATATTCAAGTATGTTGGACATCACGTACAGCATGTTTTGATGCTGAAATTAAAGTAATGGAGGAAAGTTATTTCCTAGAAGTAACTTGTGCTGTACACCCTAAAGAATATTTGGTAAGAGAATTATTAAATAAGCAGGGGTATTGTTATGCAGCTGATGGAGTTAAGAAGATTGGTAAGGATATAAATACAGAATGTTATTAGCTATGATAATCCTAGTTTTATTGAACATTTTGTAGATTTAATTGCTCTAAGAATCCATAAGAAAATGAGTAAAAATTATCCAGAAAACACAATTTTAGTTATTTGTTGCGAGTTAGATATAGGCTATTTTTCAAAAGAATGGAATATTTTAGAAGAAAAAGTTAGAGCTTTAAATATTGAACATAATTTCAAAGAGATTTATATATGATAGCTCTACTGAAAAATCATTTACTATGAGTTAAATTGAGTCAATTTATAGTGAATAGCCACCGATTTTGTAGACACCTTTTAGTTAGATAAAATGGCTAATTAACGAGGTGCTTATGAGCAGTAAAC
>NZ_NHRP01000087.1:0-1085 GCF_002165385.1 Acinetobacter sp. WCHA39 | reverse complement strand
TACCCCAACAAAACAAGGTGGCTTAACTAGAGCGGAATATCACTTATAAATACGCTTTTAGTTGTTCAAACAAGTGGGACCACCTCTCTCGCATTTGCGGGGTTTTTAATGCTGAATAAAAGGAAAACTTGATGGAATTGCCCAATATTATTCAACAATTTATTGGAAACAGCGTTTTAGAGCCAAATAAAATTGGTCAGTCGCCATCGGATGTTTATTCTTTTAATCGAAATAATGAAACTTTTTTTCTTAAGCGATCTAGCACTTTATATACAGAGACCACATACAGTGTCTCTCGCGAAGCGAAAATGTTGAGTTGGCTCTCTGAGAAATTAAAGGTGCCTGAACTCATCATGACTTTTCAGGATGAGCAGTTTGAATTAATGATCACTAAAGCGATCAATGCAAAACCAATTTCAGCGCTTTTTTTAACAGACCAAGAATTGCTTGCTATCTATAAGGAGGCACTCAATCTGTTAAATTCAGTTGCTATTATTGATTGTCCATTTATTTCAAACATTGATCATCGGTTAAAAGAGTCAAAATTTTTTATTGATAACCAACTCCTTGACGATATAGATCAAGATGATTTTGACGCTGAATTATGGGGAGACCATAGAACTTACCTAAGTCTATGGAATGAGTTAACTGAGACTCGTGTTGAAGAAAGATTGGTTTTTTCTCATGGCGATATCACGGATAGTAATATTTTTATAGATAAATTCAATGAAATTTACTTTTTAGATCTTGGCCGTGCTGGGTTAGCTGATGAATTTGTAGATATATCCTTTGTTGAACGTTGCCTAAGAGAGGATGCCTCGGAGGAAACTGCTAAAATATTTTTAAAGCATTTAAAAAATGATAGACCTGACAAAAGGAATTATTTTTTAAAACTTGATGAATTGAATTGATTCTAAGCATTATCTAAAAATACTTAATTGTCTTTTAACGTCGCTAAATTTTAAATAAATAAGTGAAGAGTGTTAGTGGAGCCACTGATTTAAAGTTGGCAGAGTAAAACTTGAAGTGCGACATAAACCACCTAATTAATTTAAAGGGTTTATGGAGTATATAAAATTGTCATA
>NZ_NHRP01000086.1:0-1087 GCF_002165385.1 Acinetobacter sp. WCHA39 | reverse complement strand
GGCGAATTCAAACATGAGGTGCGACAGTTTCAAAAGCCATATGATAATCAACAAGCTGAGCAAATTTCTCTAATGGTGTAAGCCAATCTAACGCCTTTCTAGGACGAGTATTCAGTGACATGGCAACTTGATTTAAATAATGCTGATCTGCCTGATTTAAATCAATCCCTTTAGGTAAATATTGCCTAATTAAACCATTCATATTTTCGCATGTGCCTTTTTGCCAGGGTGAATGTGGGTCACAGAAATATACATCTATGCCTAAATCTTCTTCGAGTATTTTATGTTCTGACATCTCACGTCCACGGTCATAGGTCAACGTTTTACGCAGTTCTGCAGGTAAATATTTCAGAGCTTCAGTTAAAGCCTTGCGCACTGATTCTGCCTTTGCATCAGGTAATGTTGCCAAGATACAGAGCCGTGTATTTCGTTCAATAAGTGTTGCTATCGAACTTTTATTGTCTTTACCTTTAATTAAATCAGCTTCCCAATGACCCGGTATTTTTCTTTCTTGAACTTCGGCTGGGCGCTCATGAATAGTTTTAATATCCTGTAATATAGAATCTTTTTTAGGTTCACCGTTAGCTTTTCGCTTTTTATTTTCATGACGTAGACAGGATAATAAGTCTTTTTTCAACTCACCCTTGGGTAATGCTCGTATCGTTGAATAAATCGTTGTATGGCTTACATTCATTGTTTGATCCAAATCAGGAAATGTCTTTAAACGCTTTGCTATTTGCTGAGGAGACCATAAACAACGGATCGCTTCAACAATAAATTTCCAGAGGATTGAATCGATTTTGAGTTTTCTGTGACCACGTCTACGTCTAGCAAAAGTGTTATCAGAAGCATATTGAGCTTGATAAACGTCATTGATGCTATTTCTTTTAAGCTCACGATAGATCGTACTAGGATGTCTTTTAATGAGTTCAGCAAATTTTCTGGCTGAAAAGCCTTCTTTTCTTGACTCAAGCATTAATGCAGTACGATCTTCAAAGTTAAGATGATGGTATGACAATTTTATATACTCCATAAACCCTTTAAATTAATTAGGTGGTTTATGTCGCACTTCAAGTTTTACTCTGCC
>NZ_NHRP01000085.1:0-1132 GCF_002165385.1 Acinetobacter sp. WCHA39 | reverse complement strand
TACCCCAACAAAACAAGGTGGCTTAACTAGAGCGGAATATCACTTATAAATACGCTTTTAGTTGTTCAAACAAGTGGGACCACCTCTTTCTGCTTTAAGTTTTCTAATAAAAGATCTAAATACGTATCTTTCATCAATTGAGATTCATTGTTATTCAATATATTGTAGGTTGAAAGTATCAAATGTGAAAGTTGAGGATCAGAACGTAGGGTTGATTCGATAGCAAGTTCGATAGGCTCATTAAATATTCCTTCATAGCTTTTTTTTAACCATGCTGGATCTAAATGCATCATTTTATAAGTGAAGCCGAGAGGATCTGGTGCATTACCATCATGAACTTCTTCAGGTTCAAGCATGAAAGTTTGACCTTGATAGCTATCAATAATTTTTTTTCTACAATTGAATTGTTGATGTCCTAACTCTGTTACCCCTATAAGATAACTTGAGTGTAGATGAGGATCGTATGCAAAGCCTTTGAAGTGGGCATGAATTAGTTCTATACCTGTAGACTTATCCTGTGTGACATTGACCCAATTGCTCATATTTACTTAATTAGTCCTAATGGATTTAGCTTATCAAAAATTATCTAATGAAGAAATTCTAAAATTAACATAATACACCTTATACAAAATGCCCTTGTAAGCCCTTAATCAAGGGCATTTTTAGTCTCTACTTAACATAAAATTTTGGTGGTGCTTCAAAAAGTATGCTGCCTTTAAATGAAGCCATTATTGATGTAAAAGAAAAGAAGGCTAAATCAAAAGCTTTAAAATGGTTTTCAAGCTTTTTTGAAAAATTACAGCTTCTTCTGAAGCTACGCCTAATTCTATGCCTTATTTTGCAATTATTGCCTTCAATACCTACAGTAAAAAATTTACCAATACTTTGCTTACCATTTTTAAAAGCAGTGATGAAACTGTCCCAATGATCACTTGCAATTCGGGTGTAGTGAATATCTAATTGTTTAAGCTTTGTCTTCAATTGTTAGACTGTAGCTAAATCTCGTTTACCCCAAACATAAGCAACAATTTCACCTGTTTCTCGATGATAGGCGTAAATAAGCCATTGTTTATTCTTTTTATTTCCAACAAAATTCCAGAACTCATCTACTTCGAGAGATTCATAATGACTT
>NZ_NHRP01000084.1:0-1230 GCF_002165385.1 Acinetobacter sp. WCHA39 | reverse complement strand
TGAATAGCCACCAAAATTCTAGACACATATAACCATCTTTTGATGGGCCTTTTCATAATCTAATGGAGAACGCTGACCATTGGAACCATGTCTGCGTTTTGAATTGTAGAACATCTCAATATATTCAAAGATATCCGACCTGGCTTCAGTTCTTGATGAATATATTTTCCTCTTGATTCTCTCTCGTTTTAACAACTGAAAGAAACTCTCGGCAACAGCATTATCATGGCAGTTTCCACGCCGACTCATACTGCTTTCAAGATTATGATGCTTGAGAAATGTCTGCCATTCATGGCTGGTGTATTGGCTACCTTGGTCAGAATGGATCAGCACCTTATTCTTTGGATTCCTTCGCCACAAAGCCATTAGTAATGCATCTAAAACCAGGTCTGTCGTGATTCTTGATTTCATCGACCATCCAACAACAAGACGAGAAAATAGGTCAATTACAACTGCAAGATACAGCCATCCCTCATGAGTACGAATATAAGTAATATCAGTGACCCACAGTTGGTTGGGATGAGTTGGGTTAAACTGTCGATCTAAAGTATTTGCGGCAATAACAGATGGAGTACCTACATGAGCTCTAGGTTTACGATAGCCACGCTGTGATTTCAGTCCATCTGCTTTCATCAGCCGATGTACTCGATTAATCCCACAGCTTTCACCAAAATCCTTCAGATCAAAGTGAATCTTGCGATAGCCGTAGACTCCGCCAGATTCTAGCCAAAACTGTTTAATCAGTCCTGAAAGCTGTTGCCTTTTCTGGGCTGTCTTGCTGATAGGCTGCTTTAGCCATGCATAATAACCACTATGATGAACATCTAGAGTTGAACATAAACGACGAACAGGCCATATATGCTGGTTGTCCTGAATAAAGGCGTACCTCATTTGGACTGGCTTGCGAAGTACACCGCGGCCTTTTTTAATATGTCCCTTTCTTCGATGACCCTTTGCAGCTCTTTTTTTAATTTTGCTAATTCTGCACTTGGATCATTAGATTCTGTTGTCTTAGGTTGCTGTGGATCATAACGTTTAATCCAAGCATACAGACTATGAGTGGTAGTTCCTAAACGTGTAGCAACTTCAGCCACACTATGGCCTTTCTCGGTAACTTGCTTTACTGCTTCAATTTTGAACTCTTCAGGATATCGTTTACTGCTCATAAGCACCTCGTTAATTAGCCATTTTATCTAACTAAAAGGTGTCTACAAAATCGGTGGCTATTCA
>NZ_NHRP01000083.1:0-1230 GCF_002165385.1 Acinetobacter sp. WCHA39 | reverse complement strand
CCACTTGTTTGAACAACTAAAAGCGTATTTATAAGTGATATTCCGCTCTAGTTAAGCCACCTTGTTTTGTTGGGGTAGCTGATCATAGTAAAACTCATTTGGTGTCATTTTGTCTAGACTCGAATGAGGTCGTTTCAAATTATAAAACTCAAAATATGCACTTAATTGCTTTTTCGCATCTGTGACACTGCTATAAGCTTTGAGATACACCTCTTCATATTTAACGCTCCGCCATAATCGTTCAACCATCACATTATCTACCCATCGACCTTTACCATCCATACTGATTTGAATGCCATTTGATTTCAATACATCAATAAATGCATCACTGGTAAACTGGCTGCCTTGGTCTGTATTAAATATTTCAGGTCGACCATATTTTTCAATCGCTTCATTTAAAGCCGAAATACAAAAATCCACCTCCATACTAATCGATACTCTATGCGCAAGTACCTTGCGGCTATGCCAATCAATCACAGCACATAAATAAACAAAGCCTTTTGCCATAGGGATATACGTTATATCCGTAGACCACACTTGATTACTGCGCTGAATAGCCAATCCTTTGAGCAGATATGGATATTTACGGTGAGCTTGATTAGCCTGGCTTAAATTTGGTTTGCAATATAACGCCTGAATACCCATTTTCTTCATTAAAGTACGTGTATGACGTCGTCCTATATGATGTCCTTGACGATTCAACAAATCACGCATCATACGACTGCCTGCAAAAGGATATTGCATATGTAATTCATCAATACATCGCATCAGCTTCAGATCTGATGCACTCACAGGTTTTGGGCGATAGTAATAACAACCACGGGAGACTTTCAGCAGCTTAGCTTGCTTAGATACTGAAATCTGAAGTGAGTCGTCGATTAACTTTTGTGGTTGAAGCGGCCCAGTTTCTTCAACACACCTTCTAAAAAATCAATTTCTAATGCCTGCTCACCGATTTTTGCATGTAGTTTTTTTAGATCGATGGGTGGTTCTGTTGGAGCTTTTGATTGATCGAAAGCTTGCGAGGAAGCTGAGATCAATTGATTTTTCCAGTCAATAATTTGGTTTTGATGAACATCAAACTCAGCACTCAATTCAGCAAGTGTTTTTTCTGCTTTAATCGCAGCAAGTGCTACCTTAGCTTTAAAATCATTTGAATGATTTCTTCTTGGTCTACGTGCCATAAAATACTCCATATATTGATGTTTATAACATCATTTGAGGAGCAGA
>NZ_NHRP01000082.1:0-1262 GCF_002165385.1 Acinetobacter sp. WCHA39 | reverse complement strand
TGTTAGAAACCATTTAAAGTGTCTGTATTCTCACCAATAAAAATGTCTGGTTTATGATGGTTTTCACCATCATGGACTGGATATAAATATAGATGCTGATCACTATGTCTGATAAAGAAATTCAACGTCTTGCAGTTCTGCAAGACGTTCGAGATCATCGTATTACACAAGTCCGTGCTGCTGAAATTCTGAATCTTTCAACCCGTCAAATTAGCCGGTTATTGCACAAGCTCAAGCAAGACGGTATTTCAGGCCTGACACATGCCAGTCGTGGTCAACCGGGTCATCGTTGCCATGATGAAGCCGTAAAGTCTGAATGCCTTTCCCTTATTTCTGAACATCTGCTGGGCTTTGGCCCAACCTTGGCGCATGAGAAGCTCAGCAGCATGTTTGACCTGAATATTCCCGTGGAAACGGTTCGTCGCTGGATGACTGCCAATGAACTCTGGATTCCGCGATCCAAGCGTCTGAAACGGCCATATCAGCCTCGATATAACCGGGATTGCTTCGGTGAGCTGATCCAGATTGATGGTTCATATCATGACTGGTTTGAAGGACGAGCCGCCAAATGCTGTTTGCTGGTTTATATCGATGATGCCACTGGAAAGCTGTTGCATCTGCGCTTTTGTGAGGCTGAAACGACCTTTGACTATATGCTTTCGACCAGAGCCTACATTGAGCAATACGGCAAGCCGCTGGCCTTTTACAGCGATAAACACTCGGTATTCCGAGTGAACCAGAAATCCAGTCAGGACAGCCAGATCACGCAATTTGGCCGGATTCTGAATGAGTTAAACATTGATATTATCTTTGCCAACTCACCACAGGCCAAAGGTCGTGTGGAACGTGCTAACAGGACACTTCAGGATCGTCTGATCAAGGAAATGCGCCTCGAAGGTATCAGTTCGATTGCCGAAGCCAATGCCTGGCTACCCTGCTTTATTGAGCAGTTCAATCAGAAGTTCGCCAAGTGTGCGAGAAATTCCAAGAACTTGCATCGCCCTTTAACAGAGTCTGATACTGAACTGGAGCATATTTTCACCTGGCAAGAACCGCGTAAGGTCACAAAGAACCTGACCATCACTTATGACAAATGTATTTATATGCTTGAGCCAACAGCACTGAATCATAAGCTTGTTGGGCAATACATTTCATTTCTGGAGTACCCAGATGGCACTGTGGCCATCATGCATGAAGGACGGAAGATCAACTATAGTGTCTTCAATAAACTGGCTGGACTACAGCAGAATGAAGTAGTTGAG
>NZ_NHRP01000081.1:0-1314 GCF_002165385.1 Acinetobacter sp. WCHA39 | reverse complement strand
GAGACTGTAAATAAAACTGTGTAAACGCTTAGACTATCCCTCAACGCTGTTAGGGGCAACACAGGTGTTTACCATGAAAGATGAAGCAATGCTGGCATTAGCCAAAGAATTTGCCAAGAACTTAAAGACAGAAGCTGACCTGAATAATTTCAGTAAAGCTCTAAAGAAATTAACGGTGGAAACTATTCTAAATGCTGAACTCACTGACCATTTAGGTTATGAGAAGCATAGTCCTAGAGTAGGTAAAAATGCTCGTAATGGCTATACAACTAAACGCCTACTGACTGATGATGGTGAGTTTGAGCTAGACACGCCTAGAGATCGTGATGGTACATTTGAGCCTCAGTTCATCAAGAAAAGTCAAACTCGAATCACGCAAATGGATAGTCAAATTCTATCCCTTTATGCTAAAGGCATGACGACACGAGATATCGTTGCCACGTTCAAGGAAATGTACGATGCAGATGTCTCTGCTACCTTAATTTCCAAGGTGACAGATGCTGTGATCGACCAAGTCACTCAATGGCAAAACCGCCCTTTGGATGCATTCTATCCAATCGTTTACCTAGACTGTATTGTCGTGAAGGTGCGACATAACAACACCGTCATCAACAAGGCTGTATTTCTTGCTTTGGGTGTCAATACAGAGGGGCAGAAAGACTTACTTGGACTGTGGATGGCTGAAAACGAAGGGGCGAAGTTCTGGTTATCAGTTCTCACCGAACTGAAGAATCGTGGCTTGCAAGATATTCTGATTGCATGTGTGGATGGATTAAAAGGCTTTCCTGATGCGATTAATACGGTCTATCCTGATACCCATATCCAGTTGTGTATTATCCATATGGTACGCAATAGCTTGAAGTATGTCAGTTGGAAAGATTATAAGGCCGTTACATCTGATTTGAAGAAAATCTACCAGTCGGTAACCGAAGATGAAGCCTTACACGCTCTTGATGAATTTGGTCAGAAATGGGATGACAAATACCCTCAAATCAGCAAATCATGGCTCGGGCATTGGCCGAATCTCAACACGTTCTTTGCTTATCCTATGGATATTCGTAAAGCAATCTACACAACGAATGCGATTGAATCATTGAACAGCGTGATCCGTCATGCGACCAAGAAAAGAAAAATCTTCCCGACTGATGATTCAGTGAAAAAAGTGGTATATTTAGCGATTATGGCAGCAAGCAAAAAATGGACAATGCCTATCCAAAATTGGAAATCTGCTATGAACCGCTTTAGTATCATGTTTGAAGAGCGTGTAACCAAGTATTTTTAAAACTGTATTTACACAGAATTATTTACACCCTC
>NZ_NHRP01000080.1:0-1341 GCF_002165385.1 Acinetobacter sp. WCHA39 | reverse complement strand
CAACTATAGAGTCTACCTTTAACTTTTTCTCATCAAGTTTTTTACATCAATTTAACATAATGGTGGTTATGCGAAACTACTTGTTAAAAATCATTATTTTTCAATAAAGTAGTAAATTTATATAATTCAAAACTACCGCAAAAATCCGCTTTGGAAACAAAGCGGATTTTTTTTGAGCAAGTTTGATATCTTTTGCCAATCAGATTGGTTAAAAATTAATCAAAATCTCAACTTTTCCTGATTTCTAAAGGCCTCCATTTCTGAAATTATCCCCATTTCCTGCGGACAAATCTTGGGATAAATACCTGATAAAATCATGTACGTTTTGGCGTACATTCATTCCAGAAAATTGCCAATAGCCATACTCAGCTCAATTTCCTATCATGGACTCAACGAAAACAGGATGTTCCATATAACAACAATAAGATCAGCGACAGGACGCGAGGGATGACAGGAGTTGACCCTAGTACCAAATACGAAAAACCCCGACAGGATGTCGGGGTTTTTTATTGTCATTTGAATAATAATTCAATTAAGCATAAAATATAGACTGTAATCTATATTGTGGTTGTAATATGTGGACAGTCATTACAACGGATCTGTTTAATGAATGGCTTGAACAGCAAGATGAAGCAACACAAGAGAAAGTCTTAGCTGCATTGGTTGTTCTGCAACAGCAAGGGCCTAGTTTAGGTCGTCCTTTAGTCGATACCGTCTACGATTCTAAGTTTACCAATATGAAGGAACTACGTGTTCAGCATCGTGGTAAACCGTTAAGGGCATTTTTTGCATTTGATCCCCTAAGACAAGCGATTGTGCTGTGTATTGGTGATAAGAGTAATAAAAAGCGTTTCTATACAGAGATGCTAGCAATTGCAGATGAGCAATATGCACTTCATCTCTCAACTTTAGGAGATTAATAAGATGGCTAAGACCCTACAAGAATTATTGGCTAGTCGCTCTCCAGAGAGTCAAGCTCGTATTCAAAACATGGCGGATGAACTACTTTTGGAAACTCAGCTTCACCTTATTCGAGAAGAGCTAGAAATTTCCCAAAAAGAACTGGCTGCAACCCTTGGAATCAAACAGCCTTCATTGTCAGCAATCGAAAATCGTGGTCATGATCTTAAAATTTCAACGATGAAAAAATATGTTGAAGCAATGGGCGGAAAACTTCGTATTGATGTAGAGCTTCCAACAGGAAAACATATAGGATTCAATGTCTAATAGACACAAAAATGGAAGCTATAAGCTTCCGTTTTTGTGTTATTCCCAAGTAGAAATGTCCTACCTTAAAACCAAATAGAAATGTCCTATATGGACATTTCCAAGTCAAACACA